>NZ_JBARMD010000178.1:0-5857 GCF_049802275.1 Occallatibacter sp.
CGACGCGTGCGCCGAGACGCGGCAGCAGCAGCATATTCGATCGCGCTACGCGGCTATGCAGAATATCCCCGGCAATCATGACGGTGACGCCGCTCAGCGTGTCGGAGGTGAGCGTCTCCACCGCGTAGCGGAGATGCGCAAGGATTGTCCGAAGATCGAGCAGTGCCTGCGTGGGATGCTCGTGCATCCCGTCGCCGGCGTTCACGATCGGCAGGCGGGTAGCTTCTTCCAGCAGCCACGGTGCACCCGAAGAACTATGGCGCAGGATGATGGCTTCAGCGCCGAGCGCGCGCAGGGTGAGTCCGGTGTCTTTCAGTGTCTCGCCTTTTTCGATGCTCGACGAAAGGCTCGAAACCAGCGTGGTGTCGGCCCCCAGTCCCTTCGCCGCCAGCTCGAAACTGGTACGCGTACGCGTCGAAGACTCGTAGAACAGAAGAGCGATGCGACGCTTGAGCAGAATGCGGTCGCGGATCAGCGGGTCGAGGTTCTCGAGCACCGTTGCGCGGAAAAGCAGATGGCTCACGTCGTCGATGCTCAGGTCCTGTACCGACAGCAGCGAACCGGGATTGTAGGGAAACGGTGATGCCGGAGGTTGAGGCGTTGGAAGCTGGCGGCGTACGGGTGGCATTGGTGCGATAGCAGTCATACGATCCAAGCTGGGAACCGGGCTGTCTTCCGGTCTGTTTTGGCTTCGAGCCCATGCCTCTCGCTGGTAGCTAGAAGCTAGTAGCTGGAAGCTGTTCTTTTCAGTCCACCCGCTCGACAAGCAACACCTGCTCGTCGTTATCAACCTCGTGGAACTTTACTTCGATAATCTCGCGGCTGCTGGTCGGCACATGCCTGCCTACATACGTTGCCTCAATCGGCAATTCGCGGTGTCCACGATCGATAAGCACGGCGAGTTGCACGCGCCGGGGACGCCCATGGTCGAACAATGCATCGAGAGCGGCGCGAATCGTACGGCCCGTGTAGAGCACGTCGTCGCACAGAACAACATCGCGGCCCTCCACATCGCAGCCCAGAGCGCCAGGTGTCACCACCGGGCGCACGCCGGCCGTGGACAGATCGTCGCGATAAAACTGGATGTCGAGTGTGCCGGTATCGATGGGGCGTTTTTCGATTCCAGTAATAAGCTTGCCCAGGCGTTGGGCAAGCGGCACACCGCGCCGTTTAATGCCGATCAGCGTCAGGTCCTCGCTGCCATTGCTCTTCTCAACAATTTCATGGGCCAGGCGCACAAGCGTACGCTCAACCTCGGAGGCGGACATCAGCCTTCCCTTCACACGCAGGGCAGGTACAGTAGTTTTTTCGCTCATAAGCTCTCTCGTGCTGCTATGCGAATTCACAGAGGTTGCTTCAAAGCCGAAGCGCTCAAATCGACGCGACCCGCCAGGAAGCGGCAATAGACGGAATCTGTGGCTCGCTCGTGTCTCTCGCCGGATCATAGAAGGCTTGAGGGTTACGGGGCAAGTTGTGGACAATTGGAGCAAGTGTTTCTGACCCAATTTGCTGCGTGTTAATCGTGTACTTGTCGCTATCTTAGGCTTCGGGACGCCGTCTCCGCGCCTGGATACGCGCGCCCAGGGCGCCTCCACCGACGGCAAACAGCACAAGGAATGCGCAATTGAATGCGATGGAAATCGCCCAGATCGCCGCGTGGCCCTCTGGAGATGTCAGCCATGCCTGGATCTGCCCGAGCGTCGCCTGCAACTGGGCCGCGTCTGCGGTTGTCATGCTTGCCATTGATTCGTGAGCTTTCTGCTCAAATGCATCCAGAAACGCTGTGTAGACCGAGTCGATCTGCCCCGATTGGTGAAGAACCACCCGCTGGATAAACAGCCAGATGCCGCTGACACCAAATGTGACCCACCCGGCGATCAAGCCGGTTACCAGGCCGATGCGCGCTCCGGCACCCATCGTGATCCACGCGGGCCGCTGGCTGCGCATGTAAAGCACGACCGCCCCGGCCGCGGCTCCTGCCATCCAGAAAATTCCCAACGGGCTCAGTGGCGAAATTCCTGAAGAGAGCAATCCTGCCGGCACTGCCAGTGCCAGAGCCGCGCGCAAACCCGGCTTCCAGTCAATCGAGCTGGCATCTCGTACCGGTTCCGGCCAGCGTTCGGTGGTCGGCGGCACCGCGCCATCGCCCTCGGCACTGTAGACAAGCTGAGGCAATCCGCAGGCAGGGCAATAACAGCTATCCGCAGGAACCGATTGATGGCAGCGATTGCAAGTGAGCTCCATGCTGAAACAAGCCTATCGCATCGGGCGGCCGGGAATCGCGCCACCCGCGGAAGAAAGCAGAATCTCAATCAGTGTGTCGTTCAGAGAGACGGAAAGATCTCATGAAGTCACGAAGCCTTCGCGGCGCTTTGACGCCGGCGCGGGGCATTAGGCAACAGGCGCGCTTCCAGCACCCACGCGTGCCATCGTTTTCTGCAGAAACGGCAACGCACCGGATAGCGGAGCGCAATCAGACGAAGTGCATCGTAGAAGCGAAAGCGGGCACGACGCAGATTGTTTGACCCACATTCTTTGCAGTAAAGAGACATCTCAGCCTCCTGACTTGACATGTGGCGGGGAACGAGGCCCCCTCAGTGTGACATATCAACGGCTTGAGAGAGATGAAAATACCAGGGTGAGGCCCGCTCTTCTCGACCAAACGAGGAATCGATTGCTTTCAACCGGGGTGCGTCAGCGGTGAGAATTGGAGACTTCCGACTTTGCCAGCCATGCATGCACAGTGTCTTCTGCTGCTTTCACGGCATCTTCGAGCGTCAGATTTGTTGAGTCTATCAGGAAAGCGTCCGGAGCGGGCTTTAATGGCGAATCAGCCCGATTGCGATCACGTTCATCGCGTGCCCGCAAGTCGCGGATGACTTCATCAGGCGGAGGAACTGCCTTGGCGCCAGCGAGACCGCTCTGGCCAATCTGGTCATAGCGACGCATGCCCCGCACCTCCGGAGCCGCGTCAAGAAATATTTTGACCTCGGCTTTGGGAAAGACAACCGTACCGATGTCACGTCCTTCCATGACTACGCCGCCCCGCGCGCCCATCTCCTGCTGTCGCTTCACCATGGCGGCGCGGATCGGAGGAAAGACACTTACCCGCGATGCCGCGTCGGTTACGGTCTGGTTGCGAATCTGCCCGGTGACGTCCTCGCCGTCCAGCAGCACGCGGTTCTCGGCTTCGCCTGGTTCGAGCTTGATGTCGGTTTCGACAGCGAGACGTTCCAGGGCCGCAGGATCGTCCAGCGCAACATCGAGACGAAGCGCTTTCAGGGCAAAGGCGCGGTACATCGCGCCTGTCTCAAGGTTGAGCAAGCCGAAATGGCGCGCCAGGTGCCTTGCGATTGTGCTCTTTCCCGCTCCGGCCGGCCCGTCAATGGCTACAACGATGTTTAGGTTGGGCTTCAGCTCGGGGGTCTTGTCCGCACTCATCCGCGCTTCTTTGTACCCTGCTTGCTGCGGCTACCAAAGAACCGTTTGCCACTTGCCGCTGATCGTCCCGCCACTGCCAGCGCAGGACGGGTCTTGCGTGCCGCCGGACGTGCATCTTTTCGCGGGGCAGCGGTTTTGGCGGCTGGCTTCACTCCTTTGGCATTGCCGGTTCGCTTGCTCCAGGAAGCGCCCGTCGGTTTGCCGTTGCGGTGCGAACTGTTGCCGTTTGAAGCGCGCGAAGAAGATGCCGTCGACCTTGTTCCGTTATTCGAATCGGAGGAATGAGCGGCCTTCTGCTTTCCGTTTTTCGAGGCATTCCAACGCGTGCTTGATGCTGAGCGAGTTCCGTTCTGTGGCCTGGATGAACTTGGCCGCGCATCAGAAGCTCGACGTGCCGGACGTCCATTGGAAACAGATTTTGCCGGCCGGCTTGAACTGGCGGCCTTGCGGTCGTGCCCGTTGGAATGCCCGTTCGAGTGGCCATTCGAAGCCGGACGGCTGAAGTGCAACCGCGCAGAATCGGAGGTCCCACTGGTTGAAGGCCTGTGAACCGGGCTTCGTGAAACATGTTGCTCCTCCGTCTGAACATGATCAACGGCGGGAACCGGAGCCGGCGGAGGAGGAGGAACCGAAACCTTCTGCGCGAACGGCAACGAAATCGCATGGCTTGGAGCCTCCTCATCCCGCTCAAACGAGCGTAGAAAGTAGGAGGAAGCCGGCATCGATGAACTGGAGTACATGGTCGAGACCGGTTCAAACTCAGGCAGCGTGCCTGCCACGTAGAAGTGGGGAGCATGTCCAAGAGAGATGGTGTGCACCTGCCGCGTTGCCACCAGCCCGCGAATAACTTCGCGTATTTTGCTGCGTGCAGTCAGCGGAGCCAGGAATAGTTCCACATCTTCCATGCTGGCGGCGATTGCGGCCTGCAGGTAGATGGACGCCAGCACTGAAATTGCCGTGACTTGCGAAGTGGAAGCACCCTCGGCAATGGCTCGTTGAAAGCGCGTGCGAAGCAATTGCCACTTGGCCGCCTGGCCACGAGCGGCGATCACCGGGATGATGCGCAACTGCTGCCAAAGTTCGGTGATTGCACGAATCACAGCAGACTCAGAGACTTCTCGTCCCAGCGCTTGTCTCAGGTGCGCTACCGTCGCGTCTCCGCCCTCTAACTGCTTATAGACATGCACCGCGAGTTGTGAAACCTGCCGCGATCCGGTCAATTGGGGGCTGCGACGCCAGTCGCGATCGCCGCGGAGTGCATACACGTAAGGAAGCACCCAGCCGGCCACCACAAAATCGGGCTGTTCGCCCGGTTGTCCCAGAAGGTTGAGCCGAACCACAACTCCCTCATTCTCAAGGCGGACAAGCAGATCTTCTGCGTGTGCGATGGTCTTTTGGTCAGGGGTGACTTCCGGCCGGCCGGCAACGGCCTCAACAAACGAAGGTGCGACAGAAGAAGAAAACTGCCGCTTCGGCAAAAAGAGACAAAGCCCAGTCTCTTCAATCCAGGTACGGGCTTCTTCCAAGGTAAGAGTTCCAAGGCCGTTTTGGCGCATTCTTTCGGCGCGCGCTTGTACTAATTGCTCCGATGTCAAAGAAAAACCTCACTTCCGGGTCGGCGCTAACGCCCTGGCAGCCCTCACGCGCGTTGCGGAGGACCACCACCCATGTTTTATCTTAAATGCCTTTTAAATTCGATGGAAGGCCCGCTGAATGTCCTTCCAGGAGTACAGCAGAGCTATCGGACGGCCGTGGGGGCAACTCGTTGGATGCTCGGTCTTTGCAAGTTCCAACAATAGCCACTCCATTCGCTTCGGGTCAAGGGGGGTGTTGATCTTAATGGCGGAGTGGCAGGCAATGGAGGCAGCAATTCGCGTGCGGAGGGACCTAAGATCTTCATTCAGCGAGGCTTCGCTTGGGCCATCCGATTGCTCGATGACCTGTGAGAGCATTCGTTCGAGGGCTGCACCCTCCAGACCCACGGGGGCGGCCTTTACCGCAAGTGTCTGAGGACCAAAGGTTTCCACCTCGAAGCCATTTCGTCCCAATTCGTCGGCAATTTGAGCAAAAATCACCATCTGCCAGGGTTTCAGTTCAACCAGAAGGGGCATCAGCAGGCGTTGTCGCTGCACATTCTCCACCTGGCGGTCACGAAGAATTTTTTCGAAAAGCACGCGTTCGTGTGCCACATGCTGATCGATTATCCATAGCCCTTCGGCTCCGGTAGCCAAAATAAAGGACTCGCGCAGTTGGCCGAGCGGCCGTAATGAGCCGAGCTGGTTCAGGTTGGCAGCAGCCTGTTCGGCCTCGACCCGTGCGGTTCCAGCCTGCGCCGCCAGGTTGCCGGCCACGCCGCCGAAAGGGTCCTGCACACCGCACTCATGGCCCATCGCTACCGAGGGCGCATCCATTAGAG
>NZ_JBARMD010000179.1:0-6887 GCF_049802275.1 Occallatibacter sp.
CTCCTTAGACGAGCGAATCAACTTTGATTTGGTTCATCATGTTACCGGAACCGGATTCCGTGAACCTGGGCACCTCTGGAAACTCGGCAAGCCATTTGTGTGGGGTCCAATAGGGGGGTTGCAATTCTTTCCTTTGAGGCTGTTGAATGCGGTGCCATTCCGCTCGCGGCCATTCTTCCTCCTGAAGAACCTAGCAACCGTTTGGTCGATGTATGCGGCCAGTCGACCGAAGCGTGCTGCCGCCGCCGCCGGAATCATCCTTGCAGGGTCAAGCAACGTGGCTGAAAAAGTCCACGCACTTTACAACCGGGATGCCATAGTTCTATGCGAGGTGAGCGCACCCGACCTGGAGTCGAGACCTGCGACTCGGAGACGGCCCGAAGAACCTTTGCATATCGTTTGGTCCGGCTTCTGTGAAAGCAGAAAAGCGCTCAATATAGTCCTCCTTGCTCTGGGACAGCTCAAAGAGTCCTCCGTTGACTGGCGGTTGACCGCTGTCGGCAATGGCCCGCTTCTAGGTAGTTGGAAGCTACTTGCCCGAAGACTCGGAATAAACGAACGTTGTAACTTTACCGGGAGAGTCGTGCGGGCGGAGGTGTTTTCTGTCATGGCGTCCGCTCATTGTCTTGTCCAGCCTAGCCTGTATGACGCAACCTCCACGGTGGTAGCCGAGGCTCTGGCGCACGGACTTCCTGTCCTTTGTCTCGACCATTTCGGATTCAGGGACGCCGTTAACTCGGCATGCGGCGTGAAGATTCCACCGAACCAGCTTGATCAAGTGATTGCAGATTTTGCCGCGGCTATCAAAGCAATTGGACTGGATGAGGACCGCCGATATCAAATGGCAATCGCGGCCAGGCAAGCTGCACAGCGACTCACATGGAAACACAAAAGCGAAATCATTGAAGATGTGTACAGCCGAGTGATTTTATCATCGGAGTTGCCGAAGTTCCGGGGAGAAAATCGTCAAGGGCGAGAAGAAGATGAGTTCACATTCCGAAGGTGACGGCTCTGTATGGGAAGGCGGCATTCGCGCCTTTCAGAGTATCCTCCGCCGATTGCAGTACGTTGGCGATGATCATTCGCAATTTCGAAAGTACATCTGGAGCCACCTTGCGCGCACGGTGTTGCGGGGATTTTACTACCGTCTATTCAAGCTGACATGCCGAGACATCATCTCGGTAGGAGACCGGGTGCGCGTAATAGGTCCTAAAGGAAACGTGGTGTTCGGGAAAAGATGCAAGATTGAGGAGGGCGTCTACCTTCAGGCAATTAGCAGATCGAAAATGGTATTTGGAGACGATGTCACAATCTGCGCAGGTGCAATGATTCGCCCCAGCGGCCATTGGGGCGGCAATCTTGGATCCGGGATGGTTATGGGAAATCGGAGTTCTATTGGCGCATATTCATATATCGGCTGCTCCGGGAGTCTGAAGATTGGCGACAATGTGTTGATCGGCGCGAGACTCACGATTATCGCCGAAAACCATAACTTCTCAGATTCGAATAGGCTCATTTGTGAGCAAGGTGTTAATAACCGTGGGATCACGATCGGGAATGATGTGTGGATAGGTGCATGCGTTACGATTCTTGACGGTGTCACAATTGGAGATCACTCAATCGTTGCCGCAGGAGCGGTCGTTACAAGAGATGTTCTTCCCTTTGCCATCGTTGCAGGAGTTCCTGCAAGACAGATAAAGAGCCGCAAAAGTGATGAAGGCTGAGGAAAGAATGATTCGCCGTCGCCCGCGCATCGGCCTCGATCTGCACGTGGCGGAAGGGATATTTCAGGGATCGAGGACGCATTGCCTGGAACTGTTTTCACGCGTGATTGACTTTACGCCTGAGTGCGACTTTGTTTTGATCGCTGAAGAACCACATAAGCTGGTGTCTTTCAATAAGAGCTTTGCACTGCCGCATGTCTCCTTTGTTTCAATGCCGAAGAAACCGTCTTCCGTGAGGCTTCTCTGGCAGCTGCCGAACATAGTGAAGCGTCACGGCCTGTCTCTGTTACATGTCCAATACATAGCTCCGCCTGTGTCGTTTTGCGCTACAGCGGTTACAGTCCACGACATTTTGTTTGAGTCGCATCGAGAGTATTTTGAAAAGGCGTTTGTATTGCGATCTCATCTTCTTGTGCCCTATTCAATCCGCCATAGCGCTTGTGTGTTCACGGTGAGTGGATTCTCCCGCAGACAAATTTGCGACACTTATTCCGTCTCAGCTGAAAAGGTACATACAATCCCGAACGGGGTCGATACAGAGCGCTTTTTTTCGGGAGACTTGGGCTTCAACGAGGTGCAGGAGCTTGGTCTCCAACCGGGAACCTATTTTTTGACAGTTGGACGCCTGGAGCCGCGTAAGAACCATGCGACCTTGTTGCGCGCGTGGGCTCAACTCCCCTGTCCTCGTGCTCCACTGGTCATTGTTGGTCAGCGCCACTTTCAGTACCGTGAAGCCCTCGATTTGATTGGCACACTGCGCCTCGAACGGGACGTTAGAGTACTGGAGCAGGTTTCTGATGCACAACTAGGCGCGATATACCGCAACGCAAAGGGATTTGTTTACTGCAGCTGGGCAGAAGGATTCGGCATGCCCTTGCTTGAGGCGATGGCTTCAGGTATCCCTGTGATTTCCTCCCGAAGCACTGCCCTGTCTGAAGTATGTGCGGATGCAGCACTCCTTGTTGACCCGAGTAGCCCGAGCGAAATCTCCGATGCAGTCCTTGCGTTGGAGCGGACGGGATTGCGGGAAAGTCTGATCCATCGAGGGCAGCTAAGGATCAAGGAGTTCACCTGGGAAAAGGCGGCTCGAACCGTTCGCAGTGTTTATCTGCGTCATTTCGGACTGTCACCATCCGGTCTTTCACAAGGCGCGAGATCGGTGATTCATGACTGAAGAGGAACTGGGCACTTCGCCATCGGATGTATACTGACCGTGATCAAATGGCTTGTAAGTGTTTTTAAGTTGGGAGATAACCGTGCCGCTGAACCACAATACTGACAATGACTGGGAACGGCTTGGTGCCTCTGATCCATATTACGCGGTTTTGTCAGAATCCAGCTTCCGCAGGGCTAACCTGGTCGATGAAAGTATGGCGGCATTCTTCTCGTCTGGGGAGAAGCACGTCCAGGAAGTAATGGAGAATATCAGAAAGCATATCGACTCGAATTTCACGCCTGCTAATGTTCTCGACTTTGGTTGTGGTGTTGGAAGATTGGTGATCCCGTTTGCAAAGATTGCAAAACATGTTGTTGGAGCTGATGTCTCGACGGCAATGCTGGATGAGGCACGCGCAAATTGCGCGAAACGAAATGTAGCTAATGTCTCCATCATTAAGTCCGATGACCAACTAACCTTATTGACCGATCAATATGATTTGATACATTCCTATATCGTGTTTCAGCACATTTCAATGAAACGAGGCGAGCGGATTTTCAGCGAACTCCTGACGCATTTGAAGGTAGGAGGTGTCGGGGCATTTCATTTTACATTTGGCCGGTCTGACAGATCGCAGGCGAGGCAGCGGTTTATACAAGGTGCAAAGCACTACCTGCCCTTCTCAGCAATAATTGCGAATCTGCTGAGGGGACGAAATCTCTTTCGGCCACGAATGGAGATGAGTGCTTACGATTTGAACAGCATTTTTGCCCTGATCGAGAAACATGCAGCCAATATTTATGTTACTTATGCGAACCAGGGAGAATACTTGGGGGTACAGATTTACTTTAAGAAGATGCTATAAGCTGCATAATTCATTCTATTCATAGATACGGAATTTATGGTACTGGAAACCCTACAGGATTTAAAGCGAGTGGTGTTTCCCCTCCCCGTATCGCTCCTGACTGGGCATGATGATACGGTCTTCGATCAGGCGGCTACTTGGCCGGTACTCACCCCTTACAACTTCGGGTAGTGGGGTCCTACCGTTTAGCTTGCTCAGATTTCAGCAACGCCGCGTATCTGGAAATGATCTCTGGCCAGCGATAATATGCGCGCGCACGCGATCTCGCAGCCTCTCTGTGATATGTCAGTTCCGTTTCATCCTGCTCCGCGTCACCAATGGCCTTCGTAAGTTCTGCGCTATTTGCGAAATAGAAACCGCATGCGCCCAATACCTCGCGGTTGAAGGGGTTATTATGCGCAAAGATGAGGTTGCCACATCCCATCGCCTCGAGAAGCGAAGGGTTGGTTCCCCCGACGCTGTGACCGTGTAAATAGGCAAAGGAATGGTATCGCAAGCTGGTCAGCTTGATTTGGTCATATACGGTTCCAACCATTCGAATTCGGGGATCTTTCACCGAGAGAAGTCGCTCGACATAGCGGGTCTGGGTCAGTTGATCACCTACAACGATGAGCTGCCTGTTAGTGCTGGATCGTTGGAAGGCCTGGAGAATCTCTAGGACATGGTTTTCCGGCTCCAGCCTGCAAACGAGGATATAGTAGCCCCCCGATGCAAGACCCCACTCGGAAAGCGGCTCGATTGGAAGAGGTGTTTCGATCACCCTGCAACCATAAGGAATAACGGTACACGCCTGGAGTTTGCCATGACGGTCGGCTAGGTTCGCCGCAATGGCTTCCGCATCCGCGATGATGCAATTGGCCGCGCGAAGCGAAACCCATTCCATTAAGCGGAAATAGCTCTTCGCAACAAAGCCCCACTTAGAGCGTGCCCATTCCAGTCCATCAGGATTGATCCACACACGAGCGCCCCACAATCGCGGGATGAAGCAGAAGAGAGCGGCGCCATACCCAAGCATATACACAACGTCGTATCCTCTGCGCGTCGCCCAAAGGCAGCGCAGGTCGTAGAGGATGGTCCGAAGAGGGCCGAGAGCAGGAGCGGAAACATAACGCAGCTTTACCCCTTGAAAGACATCGGGGGCGGGAGATCTACCGGATTCGCAATAGACGGTTACATCGAAGCCTTGCTCGCTTAGCCCGACCGCGAGTCTCTCAGCGAAAGTCTCGAAACCGCCATGACGTGCGGGAATACCGCGCGTGCCGAGAATCGCCAGTCTCATCTAGGCAAACCCGAGTTGTGAGTGGAATTTGTCTCCGCCAAACAGCCGGGAAACAAATGCCTCGGTAGCGACAAAATCCCTGGATGCATAAGCCCGATTAAAACACAGAGGTGCAAAAGCGAGACGGCAAATCTAACCACGAATGGAGGCGAAAGCAAAGTGTACATTATCGAACCTTTCAGGTAAATCCGAGGCCAAGGGCTGCTGGGAAAGAAAATGAACGCTATGTCCCGCTCGAGAGGGTCTCTCGATATGGACGAGTCTTGGGACTCGCACGATGCGCAGAACCGCACGAGCAGATCAAGCCTTGACTTGCCCTATGCCTGGAAGGCGAAGTATGGCGGGATGGATGTGAACGAAGCTCAGGGAGCCAAGCAACTGCGGGATGCACCCGGCTTCGCAAGCGAGTGGCGGATCTGAGTAGGCTGCATAAGAAAGCGCTCCCGGCGGTGATCCGAAATGGATCTCGTCGCAACAATACGCCTCCAGCAGCGGCGAACATGCAACCTTGATGGACGCGGCATAGAGCGTCCGCTACAGGCACGAGACGGCAACTGTCTAGTATGTCCACACTCAGATGATGATCTGCGGGGCTCGTGTCGTGGCGTTGGCCAGAGACAAGCCATGGTCCGGATATCGGCGATTGCAAGTGCTGCTGCGCCGTTTCAGAGAGTCGGGCTCCGATGCCGGATGGGCCCGAACGCTTCTAATTCCGCCAAAGTGTCGAGGGCTGACTAACAACCGTCATTTGACTTTTTCAAACGGAATCTGTAAGTCTATGTCTGCAATCCAATTACCGATGATGGCAAGACCGTGAACAGCTATGGGACATAATGGCAAATCCAGGTATCGATCTTTTTTGTGCTCTTTGTTCCTCGTGGTTCCTCTATTGTTTTTTATAAATGGCTGCAATAGTAACTGTTTCATTCCGCCCTTAATAACCGGTCAACCTTCTGGTCAAACCGTCGAAGCTGGTCAGCCAGCCATGTTTACGGTCGCCGCGACGGGCTCAACACCGCTAACTTATCAGTGGCTGAAGAACGGCGTCGCTATTTCGGGAGCTACCCAAGCGTCTTATATCACTCCCACTAACCAATCTATCGATTCCGGCTCCACTTTCGCCGTCACCGTAACAAATCGGTACGGGACAATTAGCGCCACCCCCGCAATTCTCACTGTCGTCCCCCCAACTGCCGTCAATGCCTTCTTCGTTGCTCCGAACGGCAGCGACTCTAACGCGGGCACTATCGATCAGCCATTTTTGACCATCCAACACTGTGCGTCTTCCGTTGCCAAAGGATCGACTTGCGAAGTGCGTGCGGGAACCTACCGCGAAACGGTCACTCCCAATTCCGGAATTACAATAATGGCTTATAACCTCGAGCCCGTCATTCTCGACGGCTCCGACAGCGTGACAGGGTGGACCCTACATAGCGGATCAATTTATGAAGCTCACGTGACGCTCAGAACAGACGATACCAATCAGATCTTCGTCGGGAGCGACATGATGACCGAAGCGCGCTGGCCCAATGGAGATGACCTCTTTCAAGTGAATTGGGCCACTGAGAAGGCCGGCACCGATGCTGGACATATCGTCGATGCAAATCTCCCGCCTCTAAACTGGACAGGCGCAAAGGTCCATCTTTGGAGCGGCCCTGACCCGTTCGGCCACGAAACCAGTGTTGTCACCGCTTCAGGTGCGGGCCAGATATCCCTTGATGTCGGCCAGACCGGAGAATGCGGAGCCTTGTGTCCTCAAACGGGCGGCCATTATTATCTGTTTGGCGCGCTCGTCGCACTTGACGCAGAGCGCGAATGGTTCTATGACTCGAACTCCGCGATTCTATATTTCATGGCTCCTGG
>NZ_JBARMD010000180.1:0-10118 GCF_049802275.1 Occallatibacter sp.
GACGCCACAAATGCTGCGCGCAATGGGCTTCCCGGACAGAACCTCCGGTGGCTGCGAAAAGTGACTACGATGTCTCTCTGCAACCGGGCAGGACGCCAACCCGCCAGCCCCCGCCGGATCTCCAGCACCATTGCGACTTCAAGCAGGCAGCAGCAGCCGGCACTCACCAGGCTGCCGCCGGCAAAAACCTGGGTTAGAAGCGAAAACGACACAACTACCTCGCAGCAATTCGCCGTATGGTTCAACGACCACGTTCAAACGGTTTGGGATGATCTCTATTATCCAGCGTACCTCATCCCGTCCACGCCCAAAATCGGCATTTGGTGCCCAAAGTAACGCCTGCCAATCCCACAAAAGTGGGATATTGGGGAGTAAGATGGTTCGAAGTACCGGCGCTATGGGCGCCATCCGAAACGAAGGCTTGCAACCCTTCAGTGGCCTTCTTTTCGAACTCGTGCCCGCGCCGAAGAGTATCTCCGAGGGTTGCATGAATTCGACAAGTCCCCACTCCGATGGATCCTTCGCGTCAGAACGCCGCCGGGCTGAACGACGCAACTCGCCTTCGCTTGCCGCGTATCATTGGAAAGGCTCGAGTCTGCGTCAGAACACCGTCCGTGATATCAGCGCAACCGGCGCTTTTCTTGTTACGCAGGAACGCTGGGAACCAGGAGAAATCGTTGCAATCTCTTTGCAACGCAGCGGACCGCTTGCAAAGGAACACAGCTTCTCTGTTCAGGCAAGGGCTGTTCGGTGGGACGACCACGGCGTAGCGGTAACGTTCGTTCTGCCTCCCGGTGCCGATCTGCGGCTCTGGCAGAGCCCGCTAAAGAGCGCTGCCGAGCAGAATGAACCCGAAGACATCCTGCGTGAATTCCGCGTCGCTCAGGCCATCTCCTTTCTTTCCCGCGTCGCTCCTGAAACCAGCCAATCGGTAGGTAGACTGCTTCACGAAGAATTGAGCAACTATCGCCTTGAAAATGCGGTGGAAATAGCTCTGAATGCTGAGAAAATGCTCGGCGCGTCGGTGCAGGTCGACCATCTGCAGGCGTTGCCCCACGTCGTAATGCGCATCCTTGAGAGCGGATCCTGGTCTTCTGACGATAAATGGATGCTTCAATTCTGGGCAGGTCTGCTCGCAGCTTCCTGTACAACGACCGGCGGTGATGAGTCGAGCCTGGCTTTTATCGACCTGCTAAGCCAGCTCAAGGCCCTCCATCTGCGCATTCTTGCCGCCGCGTGTACGAAGGCTACCAAGCTCGTCACCGGCCCCGGCCTGATCTCCACGCGCCCTCTTAACTGGAAAGCGGCAGATCTGATGAAGTTTTCAGGTTCGCACGACCTGATCAAGCTGGACCGCGAACTGAATTACATGTCGGAGGTTGGAGTAATTGCACCGCGAGAGAAATCCGCATTCTTCCAGCAAATGACCGACACCACGGTTACGCCCACCGGACTGGGCCTGGAACTCTACGCACGGTGCAACGGCCACCGCGGCACAGCCCAGGGCTTCTACGGCGTCCCGGTTACTCTTTCAGGCGCGATTGCCCTCGAAGGATGAAGATCGCCCCTTTCCGACCGCACGCAAATTGGTGGTCGGGACGGGTCCCTTTAAAGCCTCCCAAGCTGGGTATGCATTTCTCTGTGATGGCTATCTCCCCAGAAATATTTCGCTCCAGGCTGTGACGAGAAACACATATGGCTATACAAGGGCCACCATAGAATTCCTCTCATAAAACTGTTGTGCGCGATCGGGACGTTTCGCCACGGTCAGGAAGCGGCTGCCGCGTCGCGTTTCTAGCACATTCTTGCCGGAGGGTTCCGTTGGGTTCGTCCAAAAACTGGTTTCGTCTTCCTTTTGTCTATCGCCCACGGGCAGAGCGCCGCGAATCGCCCGCGCTCGCTGTCTTCCATTGGGACGGCCCGACGCCCCGACAGAGCCACGTTGCCAACATCAGCAGCAGCGGCGCCTATCTTCTCACAAGCAAGCACTGGGAGGTTGGCGAAGTCCTTTCGTTGTCTTTGCAGCGATCCGGCGCACTTGAAACCGCCAACCAGCGCCATTTCACCGTACAGGCCAAAACCATTCGCCGCGATCGTGAAGGTGTCGGCGTCAAATTTCTGATGCCGCGCGGCGCAGACCTGTGCCTCTGGCGAAGCGCAATCAAGACTTCTGTACCGCAAACCGAACCGGAAGACGTCGTACGCGAATTTCGACTGGCGGCGGCAATCGCGTTTATCCAACGCATTTCACCCGCGGCAATCGAACAAGCCAAACTCTTGATGCGGCGCGGGCTCAGCAACTTTCGCCTGGAAAGTGCGATTGAAATCGCCATGCACGCAGACCGACTGCTCGCGCTTGAAAGCAAAGGAGAGCGGTTGCAGGCCGATCCAGCGGTCGTGTTGCGCATCCTCGAGGACGGCTCGTGGGCCGAGACTGATTGGATTCAGCATTACTGGGCCGGTGTCCTGGCTACCTCCTGTGCCGCTGCTGAACCCTCGCAGTCAGATTTGAGGTTCGTCCCTCTGCTAAGTCAGATGACCACCATCCAGGCCCGTATCTTTTCTGGCTCCTGTCAATTCTCGGACAAGTCGATCGACCGAAATGGTCGGGTGCACGCTCATCCGCTCACTTGCTCCGCGGAGAGACTCGTTCAGATTGCCCACACCCATGATCGCGTTCACATCGAACGCGACATTCAGCACCTTGCGGAGCTCGGTCTTATTGAGAAAAGCATGAAGTGGAAGTTCTTCTCGCTTCTTGACCAGGCCGTCATTACTCCCACATCGACATCTCTCGAACTCTACGCCCGCTGCCATGGCCATCGCCGAGCCGTGGAAGAGTTCTTCGCAGAATGTCCTGTCGCCCACGCGGTTGCCGCCGATTGAGTCCACAATGATGAAATGGAAACAGGTGATTCGCGGCAACTCTTTTGCGGAGTCCAATGGTGCAGTCTGTGACACTACTGCCTAAGTAATTACCTCCCCATTACGAACCGGCAATTGCGGGAGTACGATGCACTCAGGAACAATCTCAGATCGGGTCGAGTTCGCGGGCCCAGAGAACCCGCAAACTTGATCTCGCTGCGGAAGCCGCACGAATTCAGGAGGGCAGCATGAGGTCTCTGAGGACCTGGTTCGAAAAGACGTTCCCGCCGGAAGAGCCCCACCATCCGCGAGCCGAGCGGCGCGCCGTGGAGGGCCTCGAAGCCATTCATTGGACCGGAACCTCCCCAGGCCTCGATATCGTGAAGAACATCAGCGCGACCGGCATGTACCTTGTCACGCGCGAACGCTGGCCCCAGGGCGAGGTCAATCCGATTCGTCTTGTTTATCCCGAATTGGCCGACGATGATCCCGATCGCGAGGTAACCCTGCAGGCCAAAGCAGTGCGCTGGGGCGAAGACGGCATGGGTCTCAACTTCGTTCTTCCCGAAAGCATGGATCTCTGGCTTTGGAAGACCGACGGACTGGTCGAGGCCGAAGACATCCTCAGCGAGTTTCGTCTCGCCCGTGCGCTGTCGTTTCTCCGCCGAATTTGTCCCTCGGCTACCCAGGAACTCAAACTCCTGTTTCGCGAAGGCCTAAGCAATCTCCGCATCTCCAGCGCCGTTGTCATAGCGCATCGCGCCGAGACAATGCTTGCAGCGGAGCGAGATTTTGACCGCCTGCGTGCTCCACAAAAGCTCGTTATGCGCGTGATTCAAGAAGGTTCATGGGCGGAGGACACGACCACGCAGCAGCTCTGGGCGGGAGTTCTTGCGACAGCCTGCACCCTGATGGGCGACGACGAGTCCAATCTCCCTTATATGGATTTGTTGGCCGAGCTTGCCTCGATCGATGGCCGCCTCTTCACTGCGGCTTGCACAAAGTCGCGAAAGATTTTCGCAGATTCTGGGGCAGTTTCAGCTCAACCGTTCGTCTGTTCTGCGCAGGAGCTGATGCAGATCGCAGGAGCGCACGATTTGATGAAGATCGATCGCAATATCTTCCAGCTATCTCTGCTGGGTCTGCTTGAACCGAGGGTCAAGTCGAAATACTTTAATTTCGAACAGGAAGCGAATCTCACTCCGACAGCCCTGGGCCTTGAGTTGTTTGCCCGTTGTCAGGGACACCGCGGCGCGCCGCATGACTACTATGCCGCACGGCCGACGAACGACACTCCCCCTTCGAAAGAGGAGTCAGCTCCGCAAACCTGAGTCCAGCATTAATGCTGCTACCCTCGCGTGCAGTGCTTCTGTGATAGCTGCTTCGCTTTCGAGCAGACCGAAGTGAACTGGCTCTCCCACACGGATTTCGATATTCCCCGAACGGAACCATCCGCGACCCTTTATCTTCAGCTCGCCCAGTCCCAGAATGGCAACCGGCAGCACAGGCGCATGAGCCTGCTTTACCAGAAGGCCGATACCCGGCCTGAACGGCGCGAGCTGACCCGCGACCGATCGCGTTCCTTCGGGGAATACGAGCACGTTGTAACCGCGGTCCATGGCATCGCCGGCGTGGGCAAAGCTCCGCTGAAAGTCCCTTCGGCGCGGTAGAGGGAAGACGTTGTAAAACACCGTCAACAGCCAATAGGCTGCTGGACCAAAGAGCATGAATCGACCGGTGTCCGGATTTCGGAAGTTTCGGAAGTCCTCCAGCATCTCACCGAGCATTGCTGCCGCGGTCCAGCGGCGGATGCGCCCCGGCAGGGCGTACTCAACCAGCGCACCGTCGTACGCGGTTACGTGGTTGCAGATAATCAGCATCGGCTCATCGGTTCGCAGTTCGCGCGGCGCAGATACACGCGGATCCGCCAGGAACCAGACGAGCGGCTGCGCAATCAGCTCAAGAAACGCTGCGCGCAACCATTGCACCGGCTTCGACCACGGCCAACGCGGATAGATAAATCCCGTTTTCACGAAATTCGCCGCATCCGCCGATGACGAGCCAACTCGCCCATCCTGGCCGGCCCCCGAAGAATCTGCGGGGCGATCGGAAGTATCCCCCCCATCCTGCCTGCGTGCCGCAGTGAGATCTTTTTCAGAAGAGCCGAGTTGGGAAGCGCCTCCATTGAAGGACTCGGCCCCAATGGCAGTATCCGGCGATCTCTGCGCTTCCATCGCAGAACTGCGAGCAGCCCCGACCAGTCGCCTCAAATCTCCGAGCGTCGTCGCTGCGTCCACCAGGCTCTCTCCCGGAGCATCCCCCAATCGTTCTTCCAGCGCTGCCGCAAGCTGTACCCGCCCAAGGCTGTCGAGATGAAAGTCGTCGTTCAGGCGCAAGTCATCTCCGCCCATCGGCCGCTCACCGGAAATCTCCGCCACAAGTGAAAACAGCCAATCCTCCGTCCGCGCCGCGGCGCCGTTCGCGTGAGCCGCTGCAACATCAACAGAATGACCCGCAGCCCACTTTGCAACCGTCTCCCGCCGCACTTTACCCGTTGAAGTCCTGGGCAGATCAGGCTCGGGCCAAACCATCCAGCGACGTACACGCTGGAACTCTGCCAGGCGCGCATTCGCCCGGTCTATCGCTTGCATCGCCTGCTTGTCTCCGCCGCGCACCGCAAGCACCGCGCACGGTTCCGGCCCGGCAACAGTCTCCACTGGCACGACTGCGCTGGCAGCGATTTCGGGTTGTTCTTCAAGTGCTGCTTCCAGGTCCTCGGGATGCACATTGACCCCGGCGGAGGTAACGATCGTCTCGCTCTTGCGACCCATAAAGCGCAACTCTCCGGTTGCCTGTTCCTCGGCGAGGTCACCGGTCGCCAGCCACTCGTCTTGGCGCTGCCGCAACTCTCCGCCGCTCCAGGTCGCGGTCGAAATCATCGGACCCTTTACCAGCACTTCACCGTCCGGACCAATCTTAATTTCACGCCCCGGCAACGGTTTGCCAACGGTGCCGCTCGCCACATGAAATGGATGATTGAGCGTGATGAGCGCTGTTGTCTCCGTCATGCCGTAGCCCTGCACGACGACGAATCCGAGCGCGTTCCAAAACTGTTCCAGCGGACCGGCCAGGGCGCCACCACCCGAGATCAATGCCCAAAACTTGAGGCCGAGGGTGCGATGCACGTCGCGGAAGACCCACCAGCGCTTCCACGCCTTCATCCCCTTCGACACTTTCACACGCCCTGCCAGCCCCGGCGTCGTGCGTTCAAGATGGGTCATCAGTAGAGCCATGACGCGGGGAACTGCCGCCAGCACCGAAATCCGTTCCCGCTTGATCGCGTCTACCAGGTGCGCCGCCACGAGCCGCGACTCAAAGTGCACCTCCGCCGCAAAGATAGGAGGAATCCAGAGACCCATCGTTTGCCCGAATACGTGGCTCAACGGCAAAGTATGCAAGATACGCAGCGGGTGAACGTATCTCTCGTAGCGCAGATATTTCTGGGCGGCTTCCTCAATTGGACCTACGCTCGCCAGCACGTTGCCATGGGTGTGCACAATGCCCTTGGGATCTCCCGTCGTTCCCGATGTAAACAAGATTTGCAGTGGAGTCTCAGAAGAGAGACCCGCTATCGCGCCCGCCTCCCGCACGGGCAGAGAAGCAGCCCAATCCTCGAAGGCTATCGCCGGAAAATCGAGTCTAATCGATGGCTCAGTCGCACCGACCCCCTGCTCTCTGTTCCTCATTCCCTTCAGTTTGCGAAGCAGACCTGCATCCCCTACCGACAGTTTCGGCTTCACGTCTGCCGCAACTCGTTCTGCAAACTCTGCACTGCCGAATTCGTCCAGGGGCACCGCCATCACGCCGCGCAACATGCATCCATAGAACGCAGCGAGCCACTCTGCGCCATTTTCACCCCATAGCAGCACCCGATCGCCAATACCGATGCGGCGATCTTCAAGCAGAGCCGCGAACCGCCCAGCCATACGCGCCAGTTCGCCGTAGGTGGTGACCTGCCGGCGTACTCCCATGTAGCGCACGATCGCGATCTCCCGGTCATACTTTCTTAAGTCGTCCAGCAGCGTAGCCAGATGCGCGCGCACGTAACTTGCTCCTGCATCGAATCGTAGCAGCGCACTGCCTTATCGCGTTCATCCCTGTAGTACTTCGCCGACTGCGCAACCCGCGCGACATTGGCTCGTAGCCGCTCAGAGATTGGGATGAGTTTCGCCTTTTCTTTCCCCCACACTCGCGCTATGCTCAAAGAGCGTTAAAAGTAAAAAGATGTCCTCTCTTCCGCCCAAGCCGATCCCAGACACAGATGTTTTTGCCTGCTTCCACCCCGTGACGGCAGAGTGGTTTCGGGCTGTGTTCGATGCACCGACCGCTCCGCAGCGTCTCGGATGGCCGGTGATCGCTCGCGGCGAAAGTTCCCTCATCCTCGCGCCCACCGGGACCGGCAAGACCCTCGCAGCGTTCCTTTGGTGTCTCGACCGCTTGATGCTCCACGACGTCGGTGACGATCGAAAGAAAGGCTGCAAGATCGTCTACGTGTCGCCCCTGAAAGCCCTGGCCGTCGACGTCGAGCGCAACCTCAGGTCGCCACTGGCCGGCATCGCCAACATGGCTCGACGCCGGGGCGTGCCTTTTCATGATCCAGTCATCAGCGTGCGAACCGGGGACACACCGCAACAGGAGCGGGTTCGCTTCCGCCGTGATCCCGCCGAGATCCTGATCACCACGCCTGAGTCGCTCTATCTGCTGCTGACTTCTCAATCCGCCGACGCGTTGCGGACTGTCGACACCGTCATCATCGACGAGATCCACGCTCTGGTGCCCACCAAGCGCGGAGCCCATCTGGCCTTGACGCTCGAGCGGCTTGAGTCTTTAACCGGGAGGCGCTTGCAACGTATCGGCCTCTCGGCCACGCAGCGGCCGCTGGAAGAAGTGGCACGGTTTCTCGGTGGAATCGAGATCGCTTCCACAATGCCAATTCTCGCCAAAAGCGATAAAGATAGGTCTCAAAGGCAAACTTTAGATTCGGTAGTGCAACGCGCTGTTTTAAAAGAACCTAATGGTGTGGCGGTTTGTAAGGAAGACAGCGACAACCGTGTCGAGTCGTTAACGTCACTCCCGTCTGTAATTCTTGATCCGGTCGATCACGCTGAGTTCTCTTCGGACATGCCGTCTTTGCCACCGGACGAGAGCCATGCTCCGCTTCGGTATCGGCCTGTCACTATCATTAATGCCTCTGCTCCCAAGCAGTTGAAGCTTCGCATTGAAGTTCCGGTTGAAGATATGGCGCGGCTCCAGACCATGGAGGAGATACCCACCGGACCCGCCTCTCAGGCACCCCGTCGGGTTTCAATTTGGAACGCAATCCATCCCCGCCTTCTCGAACTCATTCGCGAGCGAAATTCCACGATCCTCTTCGTCAACAGTCGCCAGGTAGCCGAACGCCTCGCTGGCGCGCTAAACGACCTTGCCGGGGAAGCTATCGCCCGCGCTCATCACGGCTCGCTTGCCGCGTACCAGCGCTCGGTGATTGAGGAACAGTTGAAGGCCGGCCAGATCAAGGCTCTGTGTGCCACTTCTACTCTCGAACTCGGCATCGACATGGGCGCTGTCGACCTCGTCATCCAGATCGAGGCGCCGCCATCCGTGGCCAGCGGTATGCAGCGCATCGGCCGTGCCGGCCATTCCGTCGACGCTGTCAGTGAGGGCGTCCTTTTTCCGAAATACCGCGCCGACCTTGTTGCCTGTGCGGCAGTGACTCGCGCGATGCACGAAGGGCACATCGAGTCGACGCGCTTTCCGCGCAATCCTCTGGACGTGCTCTGCCAGCAACTCGTCGCCATTGTCGCCCACCCGCCGGGGTACAAGCCTCCCACCCGTCCTAAACCCCTTAAGCGGCGAATTGTCGCTTCTCGTTCTTCCCTCAAACTGGGTGCCGCGGGTATGGACTTTCAGACCTGGGAAAGCGCGAACCCATCGGAACAGGAGCCGAAGCCAGAGGTGAACGTCGATGCGCTTTATGATCTGGTGCGTCGCGCAGCGCCATTCGGCGCCCTCACACGTTCTGCTTTCGACGGGGTCCTTGATCTTCTGAGCGGCCGTTATCCTTCTGACGAGTTCGCCGAACTGCGCCCTCGCCTTACGTGGGATCGCATCCGGAATGTCGTCACAGCCCGCGAAGGCGCTGGCCGCCTTGCAATTCTCAACGCCGGAACTATTCCCGACCGCGGCCTCTACGGCGTCTTCCTCGCCCACACCGAGGGCAAGTCTATCCGCGTCGGGGAACTCGACGAGGAGATGGTCTTCGAGTCCCATCCCAACGAGACCTTCATTCTCGGTGCCTCTACCTGGCGTATTGAAGACATCACCCACGATCGGGTGTTGGTTTCTCCCGCCCCGGGTGAACCGGGCAAGATGCCCTTCTGGAAAGGCGATGGCCCCGGTCGTCCGCTGGAGTTTGGCCGCCGCATTGGAGCACTGGTCCGCGAACTACGTGCCCTGCCAAAGCCCGCCGCGCTCACGCGCCTCGTTAATGAACACGATCTCGATCCCGGTGCCGCTGAGAACCTGCTGCAGTTCCTCGCCGATCAGGAAGCTGCTACCGGCCAGGTTCCGGATGACCGAACGATTGTGATTGAACGAACCAGGGACGAGCTCGGCGACTGGCGGGTGTGCGTGCTGACGCCGTTTGGCAGTCGTATCCACATTCCCTGGGCGATGGCAATTAGTGCCCGCATTCGCGCTGCAGGCGGCTCGGAAGTGGAGACGCTCTGGGGCGACGACGGCTTCGTTCTCCGCTTTCCCGACACAGACGAGCCACCCGATCCCGATTGGATTCTCATCGAATCTGCCGAAGCAATGCAGATGGTTCTCCGCCAGCTTGGTTCGACTGCGCTCTTCGCCGGACGATTTCGCGAAGCTGCCGGACGCGCACTGCTCTTGCCGCGCCGCCGCGCCGACCAGCGTTCGCCCCTGTGGCAGCTGCGCAAGCGATCATACGACCTGTTGAGCGTCGCATCGCGGTATCCATCATTTCCTTTACTCCTTGAGGCCTACCGCGAGTGCCTGCGCGATGTCTTCGACATGCCGGCGTTGATCGAGACTCTGCGCGCCATCGAACAGCGCCAACTCCGCGTGCACGTTGTCGAGACGCACAAGCCTTCGCCTTTTGCCTCATCGCTGCTGTTCAGCTACGTGGCCAACTTTATGTACGAAGGCGATGCGCCGCTGGCCGAACG
>NZ_JBARMD010000181.1:0-8599 GCF_049802275.1 Occallatibacter sp.
GTGCAAGGTGATCGTTACCCCGAAGAAGTGGAGCGCATGACAAACCGCTAGTGGATTAGCACGCCACTGCGAGGAAGAACATGGAGGAAAGCAACATTGTCCGCATGGTCCCAAGACGAACTGCATAAGATTGCCGATTCAGATGACTTGCACATCTCACCTTTCCGCGAGGATGGGGTCGCCTACGGCACACCTACCTGGATCTGGTCCGTTGCGGTCGACGGCGCTCTCTACGTGCGGGGCTACAACGGACAGAAGTCTCGTTGGTACAAAGCCGCCGTACGCCAGAAGGCGGGACGCATCATCGCTGCCGGAATAACGAAAGAAGTTACGTTCGAGAAAACGGAAGGCCCCATCAACGATCGCATCGACAACGCCTACCGTGCGAAATACAAACGCAGCCCATATCTTGCGCCAATGATCAGCGAGCAGGCGCGTTCCGCAACGGTTAGAATCACGCCGCGAGACGGCAAGAGCTGATCTAACGATGACTTGCTCATGTGCTTTACCACTTGGCGGCTTCAAATCAATCTATAGACAGAGGACAAGACCATGGAGATAAAGAGAGCCGGTTCCCAACCATCGGGAAAAGGCCCGGCAGACTGGTTCACGGGCACCGTTCGCGTCGACCCACTTTTCACCGCGCCCGATCCAGCGCGCGTGGTTGGTGCGAGTGTCACTTTCGACCCTGGCGCCCGAACCGCCTGGCACACGCATCCGCTCGGCCAGACACTCATCGTCACATCGGGTTGCGGCAGAGCGCAGCACTGGGGTGGTCTCGTCGAGGAGATCCGGCCCGGCGACGTTATCTGGTTCGCGCCCGGCGAAAAGCATTGGCATGGTGCGGCGCCAACCACGGCGATGACGCATTTCGCTATTCAGGAGAAGCTCGATGGCAAAACCGTCGATTGGATGGAGAAGGTGAGCGACGAACAATACCGGGGTTGAATTACTAAGAAGGAGGAATCAATCCTGCTTCTTTTGATGAGCTCATTCGATCGTACTTTCCAGCTGTGCCATTGAATGGCCACTGAATCCACTTGTCTGAGGTGTCCTGCAGTCGATTACAATGCCTAGCACCCGGACAGAAGTGGATTCGACGACTTCCCTCACCCCCGTGTGACGAATTCCCAGGGCGCCTGTCCGGCGCGGAAGCCCGACAGGGCAGCACAAGAAATTGCAAGAGGAGCTACTCATGGAAATCGTTTCAGTCGGAGCTGAATGGTCGCAGAAGGTCGTCTGCGGAAGCTGCAAAAGCACACTGAAAATCGCGCAAACTGACCTTGGCTGGTTCAAAAAGACGAATTGGGACAGGGGACACCTTGGTTTTCGCTGCGGACACTGTAAGACGGCAATTCTGTTTGACTCAAACCTTATTGATGGGAAAGATCGTGAGTGGGTTTTTGCAGAATGTGAATACCCTCCAATTCACATTGGGCAATCGCTCAAGAATAAGAAGGTCGAAAACATCTAGCGGACCGCTGGATGCAGCGATCCGCGTACAGGAAGAGAAATGCAGGGCCCTGAAAGCGCCCAAAATGGGTCCGAGATCACTGGTGTCCGCACTTTCTGAAACGCACAGATCAGTGTTGCCAATCCACGCGAGCTGATGCAGATTTCGTTGGCTGTGTTTATCCCAGGATCAATCAATATGTGATGGTCGCGGTGATGCTGTCGGAATAAGAGCCAGGGAAAAGAGTCTGTGCTCCGGGTATCTGGCCATAGACAGTAAGAGACTGGTTGGCTCCTGTACCAGAACCGGCAACGGTGTCTGTGCCGACCGTATTTCCCCAGTTTGTGGTGTGCGCGCTGTTCGAGTAGAGCGAATAATTCAGCGTGTGCGCGCCGCTTGTCATCTTCCTCGTGGTGACCGTCGCTCCGGTCGCGGTACCGGCATTCAGGCCCACATAATACGGAGCATTCGTCGTGCAGTTCACGATCATCGTGGATGTGGCATTTGTCGTGACACCGGCATAGACGCCGAAGCTGAGCGCGCTGGCACTGATAGTGCAGGCGGCAACAATGGTTACAGTCACTGTGAAAGACGTGGTGGCTGTGTGGATTGTGTCGGTGTAGGTTCCAGAAATGACGTGCTGCGTTGCGGAAATTTGACCATAAACAGTGACGTTGGTGTTCCCGGTACCGGTCAATTCCGTGTCTGTGGTGTTGCCCCAATTCTGGGTTCGCGCACTATCGCGAAACAGAGCGTAGTTGAGCGTGGCACCGAAAGGGCCGGTCATCTTCCGGTTTGTTACCGTTGCGCCCGCACCGGTCCCGGCATCCATTGGAATATTCCAGCCTCCGGCGCAGGTGACCCGTCCGGTAGCAGTCCCGTTGAGAAGTGTTCCCGTGTAGGTCCCAAAATTCAGCGTTGAAACAGTGAGCGAGCAAGTCTGTGCCGTGGCATTGTGAGCGCATTCCAGGGAGAAGATCAGGAAGGCAGCCCACAGTAACTTTCGCATCCTCTTCCGCATTACGGCCTCTGTTCCACGCAAGTAAGAGGTCCAATTGAAGGAATATCTCCGGGAACAGCCTTGTACTCGAAGCGAACCAGGCAACTTCTACCATCCATGCGCACAACCTTGACCTCGTTGTGTGGGCTTAGATTCTCAAGGTAAGCATCTCCATCATAACCAACTGGAACATTTGCTCCGCTACCAATAAGTGTCGCCGTGCTTCCAAGCGGCAGAGGCTTTCCACGCTCGTCAACCAACTGCAGCAACGCTCCACGACTGAACTTAACCGGAAACTTCACCACGACCCCGGAGTGATCCTGTGGCCTGAATTCGCGTGTCGCCGTATCGAGCGTCACGTCCGCTGGAACATCGGTTGCAGCGATGGCAACGTGATTCAGGTCGAAGGAACGCATGTCGGGTACGAGCAGCCGTCCTGAGGAATTCGTTGTGCCCACTTCCCGATTTTCCTGGAGAACGTGCACGTGCGGCACAGGATTGGTATCCACGATTGCGAAGCTGTCATAAATAGTGTTGGAGGGGAAAACGCTTCGATCTGCAAAGGAGATTGCCCCCTGTGTCTCCAGTCGCCCGGTCGTAGTCCCCCCACTTTCGTCGATGCCGCCAGTGATAAGACCGGCTTTCGACTTGTACTGCATCTGTCCGAATTCGTGGTGTGAGTCTCCAACTGCAGCGTAGACGTTGTAGCCCCATTGGCCGATCTCCGCCGCCGACTGCTGAGCCTGCAACTGCGCCGTGCCGGCTGACGTGCCGCTGACATTCGCCGAGCTTCGCTTGCCGAATGGGATCATGATTCCAGCTTGCAATCCGTTGCTGCTTCCCGGGTTTCCAGATACGTCCTTGAACTCTGAGACATACAGAGTTACGTGGCGGATCAGGATTGAATAGTTTGCAGAAACAATGTGAGTGCGTACTCCCGCGAATGGAGTGGGCGTGATCTGGACAGGGGCGGCGTCCTGGTCGATTCCTCCGTAGGCGGCTCCAAACGAGCCAAAGCGCCTGCTGTAAACGCTTGCGAAAGCATTGATCTGCTTTCTGAAGATTCCGTCGCCATTCATCGCTGCGATATCCCGGTAGCCTTGCGTCGCCATTGTCGCCGTGCCGCCAATGCTGAATCTTCGTCCAATCCGTTCGACGCCCGCAGCGAACTGTGCGCCGCTGTGCCCCCAACCGGAGCTGCCCGACGCTGCAAAATTCACCACACCAAAATGGCCAATCTGCCGCACTCCGCCCGCACCGGCAAGCATGGTTCCCGGCGTGCCTTCGGCGCTGGCCTCGATCGTGAAATTTGAAGTGAGGCCGCGACGGAACATGGCCGCGCCTGCAAACTTGCCATAGTCGTAGCTGGCTGAACCCCAATTACGCCTGACCAATCCGGCCTGCACCGAGAACGTCTGAAGTCCAGGCGCAAGAAGGGAAGAACTCGCATAGAACGGCTGCGTCACTGTCACTTGTTGCCCCAGCGCATTGGTGACTGTCATTGAGATGGTGCCCGCGCCGGTTACGACAGGCAGTTGCGGAATCTGGAATGGACCTGCTCCCACATCGCCAGATGCGGCCATATTGCCATCCATCAGAACTTCGACCGTTGAAGGAACGGCGGCCGAGCCGCTGAGCGTGGGCATCGGAAACGTGATCAGGTCCGGCCGCATGCTGAAGTCGGACTCCACCTGCACACCCTCAAAGCGAACGGCGCGATTCCAGGAGAGACTGGAGGTGATGTAGTCGCCCACGCTGTAACGGCGCATCGAATTCACATCCGCATAGGTGTATACCGAGTCGAGACGAACGTGGTTTGGATTTCCACTGTTGAGGCTGGCACCCGCATAACCCAGCCAGTCCGAGCTTGCAACACCCCAATGCGAAAAGAGCCGCAGATCGAACGAACCTGTCCCTCCTAGTTGTCCTCCGGCATACGTTCCAACCGTGTCATAGTTAAGCGTGAGGCCGGTTCCGCTCTCGATTTTCCGATGAGCCAGCATCGCCTGCAATCCGAAAGGCTGAAGCAGCGTCGGCTCCAGAAGCAAGCTTCCAGCCATGATATTCAGAACGAGATTCTTCTCATCGAGATTCCAGGACAAGCCTCGTATACTCGACAATTCAATCAGGTCATGAGGTCCCAGGAGCAGAGCCTCGGGGACTCGGAAACCGAGATCGTGCAATTCGGCCGGCCGCACCATGAGCCGGCCGCGGCGCATTACGAACTCGCCGATCTTGCCGGTTGGCTGTCCGTTCACACGCACGTCGAGCAGCAGTGTCTCGTCGCCAATCGGTTCTGCGCCGGGGTCAGAGCTATTCGAATGTTCCGCGGCTTTCGCCGGAGTGGGAGAACTGTCATCTGTGATCGAGGGAGTGGAAGTCTCCACCCCGGTGGTGGTGAAACCTGGTATTGAAGCCGAAACTGCCGGGAATGCCTGAGCGGCAATGGCCAGGCGAGGCATAAGTGTCAGCGCGAGAAAGAGGATTCCCGCACCGTTGAACCGTTCGCACAGGTTGCGATCACCATCATGGAGCGCCAACAACACTTACCTGCTGTTCAATCGCACCCATGTCCGATTGCGCCTTGAGCTGCAGCCTTTGATTCGGCGGCAGGGGAACGGGATCGCCTGGTGCGTCAATCTTCCAGTGCCGGGTTACTCCGGCGAGAATATACGGCGACAAGCCGGAAGCCGTCGTCAGCTTGCGGCCGTCGCTCGTATTCAGTTCGATCTGGCGGACCGCCAAATGTCGCCGGCCATTGTTGATTCCGACGAGGTACAGCGCTCCGTCCTTGTCCTCGAGGTGAAACTGTACATCCGGTTTCACCCCGGAACCGGGCTGAGCAAATATTGGAATCGACAAACGCAGAACTACATGTACGACGCCAGGCTCGGCCGGAGGCGGAATCTGGTCGAGAATTATCCGATAGGTGCTTTCTCTGGCCGCCGGTGCTTGCCGCAGGATCAGCCGCACGACCTGGCTGCCCCCGGGAGCAAGCGTGGCGAGCGGCGGACTGACAACTACGAGGTCCGACGGAGTGAGAACGTCCTGATCTCCATCCTGATTCCACGCGAAGGCCCGAATCTGAATTGAGGTCTTACTGTTTCCCTGGTTGGTTACCGTGAGGGAACTGGCTCGCTGGCCCGGTGCCATGAGAACATTCACGGGCAGAACCGATAATGATTGTGCGCTTGCCGCCAGCCCCAGAACGATGGGAAGAGCAGCAAGCGCACGGATGACTGCGACACGGCACGACATCATCAAAAGCCCCGATGATCAAGCTGAAAAGCTTTAATAGGAGACGGTAGCGGTAATCGTGTCGGTGTAAGCTCCGGGAGTCGGATACTGCGCTCCAGGGATCCTACCGAAGACGGTAAGTGTCTGGGCCGAGCCTGCTCCAGTTCCTGTGGCTACATTTCCGCCGCCGATGTCGGTCCAGTTGTTGGCGCGAGCAGCGTCCGTAGTCAGTGAGTAGTTCAAACTCGCCGCGCCACTCGTCATCTTGCGGGCCGCCACAGTACCCGACCCAGAGCTGAGGCCAACAGTGTAGCCCGTGCTGTTTGTGCAGGTGACTGTGATTGTAGAACTGCTGTCGGTCTGAGTACCCGTATAGTTCCCAAACCCGAGGTTGGTCGCACCAATCGTGCACGTCGCCACAACAGTCGCACTGACGGTGAAATTGGAGGTCGCTGTCGCCGCATTTGCGCTGGTAGCAAGGCCCAGCATGCACACTGCAATGGCAGCGGCCGCGGACTTAAAAGTATTTCCGAGTTTCATCTAGAGGACTCCTGAATCAACTGGTTCGAATTCATGAAACGGCTGTTCGACGCATTGGTCAAACAGGATCAGCTGCTGACTGATTCAGGCAATCGTGATTCGGGGGGCTCAAAAAGCTGGTCCCGTTGCCGGTCACTTGCCACCGACTACCGAACACGTCAACTTTCGCGTTCGTTGATGCAAAGAGTTGCAATCGTCAGAAGCCTCGATTCCGCCCTTTGGTTTGAAGGCGAGACCTTCCTGTGGGGAGCTTCTGTGCATTTCAGATGTCTAAGCTTATCGATACATAAGTCTAAGACTCAATGAAACTTTCGGAACGTAGACATGACTTTGGGGTACCGCATTGGTATACAACGTGTGATAGCCCCGGCTAGCTATGAAGAGCGGCGCAGGAGTTTGGTAGAAGATGGTCGGATCTATTTAATAAGTAACGCTAATCATGATCGTATCGTCTGACGAGCTATCCTCGACGACTCTTCCTGGCAGAATCTGAGCGACCACAGGAGTCGTCTGAACGGCGCCATTGCCGTTTCCAGGCATGGTGTCGACTCCCATCGAGTGGAGTCGGTTGAGGATTACTCCAATGCCAGGTATCGGTGCGAATCCGGATGCTGAAAAGCCGGGGAGAATCATGTTGCGTTTCCCAACCGACCCGGTGGCCGCCAAGCTCCCGCTCAGGTCAACGCTGTAGGCGGTTGGTTGAGTGCACGTGACGGAGATCAGCGAATCAGCATTCTTGATCGTCTGATTGTCGGATCCGAACCTCGTCGAAGAGAGGGAAGCTAAGCAACCACTCTGAACTGTAACCGACACACTAAATGCACCAGTCGCCGTAGCCGCGTCGCCGCATTCGGGAATGGAACTGATCGCAAGGAGATATATCCCGACAACGCTCAACGCGTGTTTCCTGGACATCCTTCAACCTCCTTTGCGGAGAGAATCCTGTGGGGCACCAGCAGAAACAGTAATTCCAAGCGCGGCTTTGAGAATCAGACACTATCCCCGTCTGCACTACTTGACCAAGATCCCGACGACCTTAGAGGGTGGCGCTGGGCAGTTCACGTTCTTTATCGGCACTTTCAGAAGCCACTTTAGACCTGCCGAAAGGTTTTTTTGTGAACATTTCGGGATTCCAAATGCTTTGCTCGCGCACCGCAGTGATCGAGAAGAGACACTTCCGTGCTGCTTGGTAATCCCCGACCAGTACCAATCTGTTCTGCGGTTCTCTCGAGCAGCGGCAATACCCGCTATCGGGTTTGGATTCCGAGAGTTCCTGTCGGAAATTCTATGTGTTAACCAGAAAACGTACTGTTGCCAGTGACGCGAGGAATATCCAGGACTTTTCCGATCCTGAATGCTTTGGAGTGCTTGAGGGACATGCAGAAGTTTGCCATTTGGGGACGGAAAGGAGTGTCACCGCTGCCAGCTGGGATGGGAATGCTTGTATAAGTCTCTTATTTTTTATTGGGGCGGCTAGAGGGGATCGAACCCTCGACATCCTGAGCCACAGTCAGGCGTTCTGCCGCTGAACTATAGCCGCCACGTACCTTTACGATTGTAGCATCGAACTAATAGGCCCGAAGCCCACCGCACCAAGCCGCCAATGTCCAAATTCGAAGCCAAATCGCCGCGTTTCGAGCCGCCATTCTCGCCTGAGGTGAAAGAAGCTGTTGCCCCTACCGGCCGCTGGAGACGAGGCACCGGACTCTTCAGCGATGAGACGTTGAGCAGGCTGAAATTTCTGCTCGATGAAGCTTTTCGCATCCCCTTCACCCGGATCCGATTTGGGATTGACGGTATCATCGGCCTCTTCCCGGGCTTTGGAGACGTCATCGGAGGGTTGCTCTCGTTGATCATTCCAATTGCAGCGTGGGTCCGCGGCGTTCCTTACATCACCATCGTTCGCATGACTGCGAACCTCTGCATCGGTGTCCTCGTCGGCTCAATCCCGATCCTGGGAGATGCTTTCGACATCGGGTGGAAAACGAATGCTCGCAATTACAAGCTGATTCAACGCCATCTCGGCGAACCGCGCCGTCACACCTGGAAGGATTGGGTGTTTCTTCTGGTGCTGGCGTGCATTATCGCACTCGTTTTTGCCGTTCCCATCTTGCTTCTCATCTGGCTGCTGGAATGGATCATTCATCCGTGAAGCCGCGATCTGGACGGCGGGAAGGCACCAGCCGTTCCGCGATACAATCAAAGAACACGTCGGGGCGTAGCGCAGTCTGGTAGCGCATCTGCTTTGGGAGCAGAGGGTCGGGGGTTCGAATCCCTCCGCCCCGACCAGAAGTTTTTTAAACCTGTCTCACTTTACAGGCTCGATCGATTCATTTCCGGCTGATTGTGTATTCGCTCATGGCGTGGCG
>NZ_JBARMD010000182.1:0-10715 GCF_049802275.1 Occallatibacter sp.
GAGTTTGGTTGTGCCTGTAACCATTGCCGACTCTCGTAATCTTTTCCTAAATCAAAGCGGAGTTCACAAGGCCAGTGATTCCATCCGGGAGCCTGGCGTTGTGCAAGCCGTAAAGAACAACCAACCCTTGAAGGATTTTGGGAACGATATGAGATCGAGAGCGACTCTTCAGAAGGATTTCCTCTTCGCCGCCTCTGGCAACTGTGTTTCTCTGACCGCGCAAGCTTCCGCCACGGAAATCAAGGGGCAGGTTCTTGGTGGAGGTACGCCGATAGCACAATCCTCCGTGGCCTTGATGCAGGCACGCGCGGGCCACGACCGACAAGGATGGAAGGTTCACGGTCTCAGGTGCGGCTGGCCATAGGTGCACACCGGCCCTTGCGCGTTCGGGTCTCCGCGTACTGACCTAACGCCGGCCTGACAGCACGGCGTTGATCGCCGGGAGCAGGTCGCTTACGGCTTCGCTCTTAAAGACGTAACCCGGTGCACCCAGCTTCAGCGCTTCTGCAATCAATTGGGGAGAGGTGTGCAGGGTCGGAAAGATGATCTTCGTTTCCGGCACAAGTCCGCGAATCCGTCGTGCAGCCTCGAGAACATTCAGCGTCGGTAGACGGCGCCGGGGGAGGACGGAGAGGGCAGCGACAAACTCCCTTGTGTCCTCTCTGTTCACTCAACTCATCCAGAAACATTCAGGGGTACGAAACGGGGTATCTTCGCCACCATCACTTCTAAAGTCCGCTGATTGAGGGCCTATGGCTCCCTGGGGCTTGTCACGTGACAAGGGTGTTGTCATAACGGAATTGAAGAAAGAGAAGTGCGTAATACCAGCTGTAGCCGGCGGCGTGGCCCTTGCGACCCAAATCCCGGGATTCCAATTCTGTTCGATTCCATGCAAGGGCGTGCAATTAGAGGGAAATAATCGCGACGATCTTTCAAAATGCTCTTAAACTCTCGTTGCGCTTTGATGCGAGCCAGCGCAGCGCAGACGAGATTTCGCGTCAACCTCAGCGCGTAGAGGATAAGAGCCGTATCACTTTCGTATCACAACCAGTGTTCCTAGGCTCAAGGATGATTTCAGTAACTTCTTTGTTTAGAATGGTGAGCCCGCTGGGACTCGAACCCAGGACCCACGCCTTAAAAGGGCGTTGCTCTACCAACTGAGCTACGGGCTCTCACGGTAATTGGTTTTCTTGAATGAAGCGCTTGTTTCGCCTGCATTCTCAGGACATTGCATCCTGTTCCGGATCAGGAAAACGTCTGCGGATACAGACTTTGACCTGATACGGCCGTTCTTCAACTTTACCAGATCGTTCGATCTTGCGCTGGCATTCCACACGACACAGGCGTTGTTCCGGCGACGGAAAAAGTCGCGCCGCAAAGGGAGACGGCCGAGAGTGACTCCTCCCAGCCGTAGTGCAAAGCTGAACTGTCTGTAGATGCAACAAACCGGCGTTAGCCCCGTTCGGACGCCTATTGGGGCATGGCTGTGAATGCGGTGTTGTTGGGAAGCAATCGCGGTAGCGACAGGTCTCCCACAATCGCTGTAAAGATTGCGCTCAGGCTGTTGGTTTTCCCGTTCATGGTGACGGATGTAGCGCCGGGGCAAGCATAGCTGGACGTGTCAACAAAGAATTTCTGGTCGCCGCCGGCGATGCTCCGCAGTGTTTGGCACGCAGTAACGGCAGTGCGGTATTTGTGTTCGCATCCACCGTTCGCGACACCGTATCCGACTGTGTAAATCTTGGTGCCCGCGGCCTTGGCCGCCGCCGCAACATCGATCGCCTGTTGACATTGATCCGTGTCGTCCGGGTAGGTTCCGTTGCCGGACAGTTTTGACGAAGACATGGTGCCGCCGTTCGCGTCGCCATCCCCGAGGAGGATCATTACGTTCTCCGCGTTCGTCCTTGCATTGGCGGTGAGATACTCCTGTGCCACGAACATCGCGCCGGCATAGAACGTGGCCTCGGTGCCCTTTGCCTGCATCCCGGTACAACTGCTGGTGTTACCTGTAAAATAGCTGTTTCCGGCAACCGCATTTACGAGCGAGGGGCTTTTCGTACTCACCGTCAGGGGGTTGCCAGGGTCCGAGGTGGTATCAGAGGTTCGGTAATCGCTCGACAGGGGCACAACCTGGTACTCGGACACCAGGGTGGCCAAATTTGCGGTAGTAATGCCGGTACCAATGGGTGGCATTGTGGGATTTGTACCAGCCACTGTGGCATAGGTGGTGCTATCGGGATAGGGGATCACGCTCGGTGTTTTCGAACTGCACACTTCGTCATTGGTCACCTGAGTGGTAGCTGTCTGCGCGGGAAACGTAAAGAGGGAGACTTCATCGACCGGATGGGCCACGTTGCCGCTGGTAACCGTGCCACAGGCGGCGCCAGGCAGGCAGGGCGAGAACTCGGAGAGCAGTATCTGAGCTCCTTGCTCGGCGCATTGAATTTTCGTGCCCTTGCAGTTACTGCCCCCATCTGGACTCTGCATTGATGAGGTTGTATCGAGGATGATTGCTACGTTGTAGGGTCCACGCTGCGCGCCTCTCATTTGCGCAGTCGCGGTGGCTGTGAGTGTAAGGGACTTGGCAGATTTGAGGCCGAAGACAGACAGGGCCCTGATGAAATACGTCGGAATGGTGACCGTCTGTGTAACTTGAACAGCGTTGGCCAACAAGGAACCGACGCACTGCGCCATGCCAGTCATGCTGACGCAACCGGGAACGACGCTAATCGAGGCGCCGGTGAGGGCCATCGGCGAGTTCAAGCTTGGATACGCATTTTTGTTTCCCGATTTTGCGCTGTAGAGCGTGCCTGTCGATATCACTGAGTTGCTGGATGCATTGCTGGTCGTGATGGGCAATTGCGAGGCTGCGGCCAGGGCGGCGGCATCGGTTGACGCCTGGAGTTCGCGATAGCAGATGAAGGCATGGCCGACGTCCACAACCAATCCACCTATACCCAGGAGCAGTCCGAACAGAAGAGCCGTCCATATCAGGGTCTGTCCACATTCATTGTGGATTGCCTGCCGTAGCGAAAACTTGCCTTCCCGGTTCATTGAACGACCTCCGTAATGGTTTGAGAAATTTGACAGCCGCCCGGCAGAAGTTTGCCACCGAAGAAGTTGAGACTGCACTTGGAATAGGTTGCGGTCACCGAAACGGTCCCACCGGAATACAGATAACTTGGCGGTCCGGTGGTGGTGCTGGTACTCGAGCAACTCGTTTGGGTGTACGAATGGTTGGTTGTGCTGCCCTGGCTCGGAGTTGGATTCATCACGATCTGATATGACAGGCTGCCCGGGCTAAGAAGCGGCGCAGCATTTTGCACCGCGCTGACCGCCGCAGCGCACGGATCCAAGGTTATTCCGCCACTGACTGCGAGGACTCGCCCGGCGCTGCTCACGCCCTCAGTCAGGGCCATGATCTGCATTTCGAAGATGCCAAAGACCATAATGCCGGTAACCGCCAGGAGGAGCACAGATGAAACCAGCGCGAGCTCTACGAGGGCCTGGCCTTCTTCGCGAAAACCAGACCAGGAACGAACCCGGGCGGTTATGGATTGCTTACCACGATGAAACCTCATATGAATCTCCGTACATTCGAACGTCGATGCTCTTCGGAAGCCCCAGAACCGCAGGGCTACCTCATCCGCAAATTCGACCAGAGAAGGACTTCTGACCTTCTATGGTCCGTCGCCGTCTGCTCAGCGGAGAACGGTCAACGCATAAATCTGCACGATTCAACTGAAAATGAATGTAATGCATTGGTTACTAATTGTGAATCACCAATACGTGTGGCAGTGGCACACGAAGGTAATGCTTATAAATGGATGTAAATGATCCATTTACCGACAGACACAATAACGGCATACGGTGCGGGGATTGGCTCGATTCAGATTGTGCTTTGCATCACAATAGGTTAACTACATAGTTACCTATAAGGCGGGGAACGGTTGGCGCCCTGGAATGAGACTGATCGGGCTGGGATGGAGGGGTGGATTGGTCTTTTCATCTAAAAGTCTGTACTAATATTAATAAAATAAATAAAAACTGTTGTACAAATGAAAAATATAGATTATTCTCTCTTTGTACGAAGAGATGAGGTCTTTCGCTCATGGCAACGGAACCAAAAACCGCTTCCGATTGGCAGGACCTGCTGCGCATGGCGCAGGGGGCTCCGGTGGTGATTGAGCGAGTGAGGATCCCTGAGAAGGGAATTGCCGTAGAGGGCTCTTTCACGCTGCCGGAACTGGCCCGCCTGAGCCTTGAGGACCAGGTTTTTGTGACGGCCTTTCTACGCTCTCACGGCTCGATCAAGGAGATGGAGCAGATCTTTGGGGTCAGCTACCCCACGATCAAGGCGCGTTTGAATCGCATTTCGGGACTGCTGCAGTTTATCGATACGAATCCTTCGCCGTCCCGCTCCGACATTCTGGAGCGGCTGAAGAACGGCGAAATTACCGCTACCGAGGCAATCAGCGAATTGGAGGCCATCAAGTGACTCCAAACATTGCCATCGTCCATGTGAATTACCCGCACGGACCGAATTTCCGGCTTTGGCTGCCGCTGTTTTTGTTGTGGATTCCAGCGGTTCTGCTGGCGCCCTTCGTTCTGCTGGCGCTGCTGATCGCGTGCCTGCTGGCGCGTGTCCCGTTCTTGCGGTCGATCGCTACGTTCTGGGCGCTCGTGAGTAGTCTGCCGGGAACGGACGTACGGGTTACAACCGAGGGCAATCACGTCCTTGTTCGCATTCTGTAGAGGTTGCTATGAACACCGATCGCCGCGCCATTCTTTCGCTCGTTGCCTCAGGGCGCATCACGGCCGTCGAGGCGGAACGCCTGCTGGCTGCCTGGAACGACAGTCGCGAGACAGCATGGATTCTCGCGCTGAGCCTGGCATTTGCCTTGCTGGCGCAAATTCACCTGCGTGAGGTTCTTCCGATCCTCATGCATATGTTCAGCGCGCAGATTCCCGCGCTGGCCGCGGGCGCGGAACACGCGATCTCGCCTATCACGGATCTCCTGGGAGGATTGCTATGAACGAGAACAGACGACAGATTCTGGAGATGCTTGCTGCCGGAAAAATTACCGCTGACGAAGCCGAGCGGCTGCTTGCCGCACTCGATCCCGACACAGCACGCCCTGTTGGCAGCGTGTCGAGTTCCGCGGGAAATGGTTCACAGTCCGCGACCACGAAAACGCATGCGAAATACCTGCGTGTGCTGGTAGAAGCCGATGAAGAAATGACCGGCTTGAAGGGACCGACCACCGTGAATGTCCGCGTACCGCTTCAGTTGCTGCGCGCAGGCGTGCGGCTTGCGGCCCTGATTCCGCAGCAGGCCCACAACCAGCTCGACGAGGCCTTCAGCAGACATGGTGTGCCGTTAACGCTGTCGCAGATCAAGCCTGAGAATCTTGAGGAACTGATCGATCATCTCGAAGATTTGACCGTCGACGTCGATGGCAAGGACGGCAACAAGACCCGCGTGCGGGTGTTCAGCGAGTAGGCCCGCGCCTTGGGTCAAGACCGTCTGGGGATCAGCGACGAAGCGGCTTCTGCATCGGCACTACCTGCACGGTCACATCACGCACTTCGGCGAGAAAGCGATTGAGTACGGAGCCGCGTAGAAGGATGTCGAGGCGCGAGCGCACGGGTTGCCCGAAGATGACGTGCGAGATGCTTTCCTGTTGCGCAAACCGGATCAGCGCGTCGGCGACATTCTTTTCATTCAGGGTGACAACCTGTGCGCCAAGGTCCTTGGCCATGCGGCGATACTCCTCGATTCGCTGAAAAGCCTCGGGGTCGCCGTGGCCCTTGTCTTCATCGGGCCGGTTTACGTAGACGGCGTACCAGTTGGTTGCGAGGCGGCCTGCGACGCGCGCACCCACGCGGATCAGCCTTTCGGTTCCCGGTCGCGTGCTGAGGCACACCATCACCTTGTCCGGGATCGGCGCCTGTTCGAGGCCCTGGGTGCGCCGATAGTCGGAAGCGCGCTTGCTCACCTGCTCAGCTGTCGCGCGGAGCGCGAGTTCGCGCAGAAGGTTCAGGTTTCCCTTGCGGAAGAAGTTGGCCAGCGACTGCTCCACCTTTTCCGGGGCGTAGATTTTGCCTTCGCGCAGGCGTGACCGCAGTTCCTCTACTGTGAGATCGACGTTGATCACTTCATCGGCGCGCTTGAAGAAGCTGTCCGGAACGGTTTCGCGAATAACGGTATTTGCTGAGCGATTGACCGCATCGTTCAGAGTTTCAAGGTGCTGGATGTTGACCGCGGTCCACACGTCGATGCCCGCGTCCAGCAGTTCGAACACATCTTCGTAGCGCTTGCGATTCTTGCTGCCGGGGACATTGGTATGCGCCAGTTCGTCCACCACAACGATCTGCGGATGCCGCGCAAGAATCGCGTCGACGTCCATTTCTTTCAGATCGACGCCGCGATAGGGAATCACGCGAAGCGGTACGATTTCGAGATCGCGGATCTGGTCAGCCGTATCCTGGCGGCCGTGTGTCTCCACCAGACCGATCACCACGTCAACACCCTGTTTGCGCTTGAGCAGGGCATCGTTGAGCATGTGGTAGGTCTTTCCCACGCCGGGTGCTGCGCCGAGGTAGATGCGCAGGCGGGCCGGTTCTTGCTGGCGTTCGAATTCGATCTCAGCCATCAACCCACCTCGACCGGGTGCGGAATCGCTTCAGCCACGGCCACCGGCAACGTAAAGCGGAAGGTCGTGCCGTGTCCGAGCCGGCTCTCAACAGCGATCTGGCCGCCGAGTGACTCGACGAGACGCCGCACCAGCGCAAGACCCATACCGGTGCCGCTTTCGGAAAACGGATTGAAGCGATCGAAGATGGTGCTGAGGCGCTCGGCTTCAATGCCGCGCCCGCTGTCGCGCACCATGAACTGCACGTAATTCTTGATCTCCTCGGCTGCCAGCAGAATCTCGCCGTCGGCATGAGTGTAGCGCAGGGCGTTTGCAACCAGGTTGTCGAGAATGGAGCGAACCGCGCGGCGATCAGCCATCACGAACGACAGATCCGCGAATGCATTTACCTCGATGCGCACTTGTTTGGCTGCCGCTTCATCGACGTAGCGGTTGCGCGCTTCATCCAGCAGAGGAAGAGGCCGCAGACGCTCGAGTTTCAGCTCGCGCTTGCCGGTGTCGAGTTCGACCACTTCAATCAGGTCAGACATCAGGTCGCTCAATTTCTCGGCTTCGTTGCTTGCCTCTACCACCAGGTCCGTTTGCAGCGGCAGCAACTCTCCCCCGAATCCCCGTTGAAGTGCGTAAAGGCCGCGCCGGAGCTGCAGAAGCGGATCGCGAAGTTTCTTGCTGGCTACTGAAATGAACTGTGTCTTGAAGCGATCCGTGTCCTGCAGCGTGGTTACATCTTCCAGCGTCGTCACCGTACCCAGCAGGCGCCCCTCGGAATCGCGCATGGGCATGGTGCGCAGGCGATAACTGCGAGACTGCTTGCCGATCCGCATGGGCAGCATGGCCGCCTCTCCCTCGGCTGCGATCGGTTTCTGCATTGAGATAGCATCGCGGATCGCGCTCAGAATCTTGTCGCCGCCAGGTGTATTGGTGAGCGCCAGGCGGTCATTCGCGGCTTCACCAAGCACGTCGGCGGCAGCCTGGTTGAGCTTGAGGATGTGGCCTTTCGCGTCGGTAACAATGATCGGTTCGAAGATGGATTGCAGCACGGCATCGGAGAGCTGGAACTCCATCTGCCGGCGCCCTGCCTCGCTCTCCCGAAGTTCGCGCAGGCGCACCGCGACGCGATTTAGTTCGGCCGCAATCACACCGAGACTGTCGCGCCCGGCCCACTCTACCCGATGCTCGAGGTTGCCACTTGCTATTTTGCGGGCATCGTTGGCCACTATGCGGATGGGATGCATGACCAGCATGACGGTGGCTACTTCAACAAGGATGAGGGAGACCAGCAGAGCGATGGCCAGACGCATTTCTCCGGCCGCTGCCAATGCACGATGGGTGGCGGCCACCAGGCATACGGCCAGGGCTGCGGTCACGACACAGCCGAGAATCAATCGCTGCGTTAGGTTCAGCATCTTCCAGGCTCCGTGCCGGAGAAAACCACACTTTCATTTTGTCGCACTGACCCTCAAGGCGCAAAACATTCGCGGGTTTTGCTGTTGATTTCGGGGGAGATTCGGAAGATTGGGAAATTGTGGTGTCTTCAATTGCGAAGGTTTTCCAGATTTAGATATGCGTCGCCCGGAAGGGGCATTCGGCAGACGCTGTACCCGCGCTCCTGGTAGGGACAATTCATCCCGGCTGGAGCAAGGCCGTGAATCACTGTCCAGGTGACCTCGGGAAACTCCTGTTGAAGGCTGCGGAACTGCGCGACGGAAAAGTGATTCAGCCCGTATGTCGCGTCACTCATCTGTTTCCATTCCTCCGCCAAAGCGGGGAAGAGCGAAACCACGCCGCTGTCCTTGTAGTAGTCCGCAAGGGCCGATCGCGCAGAGATTGCCCTGAAACCGTGCACGTCACTGGGGCTTTCCTTGAAGTAGTGCGAATCAACGGCGAATACCGCGTCCTCGGGCGTATTGTGTCGGATCCAGAGAAGTGTGTTGACCCAGGGATTGCTGCTTGTCTTCGCAGGCAATTCGATCTGAATGCTGTTGGGGTAGGTCTGTCGTGCCACCAGGAACATGCCCGCGGCAAGCGGAACGAAAAGGGCCACTGGCACCCACTTGCGCGATTTGGCCAGATACTCTCCTGCTACCCCGGCAAAAAGCAGGACGAAGATAAAAGTGATGAGATGGAAAGAGCGCAGCGGCTGGAGGCGAACGAACATTTCAAAGTCGGGCGTCGCGCAAAGTACTGTGGCGGCGGCGATCGAGAGGAGGCCGAACGGAATAAGCGCAAAACTGATCAGCTCGAATCCCCGACGTGTGCCGCGCAGGTTACCTCGCCAGAACCAGGCGAGAATCGCCAGCGGCGCCAGCATACCCAGCCAGTGGTACCAGGTCCAGTTGTAGAGAAAAAAGTAGTCGCGCGAGTAGAGGGCCTCGCGATAAGGACCAGTTGCGTGGGCGAAATGAAATTCAGACGGCAGAACGCTTATGCCCGACGCCATTACCTCAACAGGCTCCGCCACGGCTTGCTTGCGCCGGTTCGCTACCCACATCATCCCGATCAGGAACACAAGATAGACCACCATCTGCGGATGGATCAGGGCTGTCACAAGCATCGCAGCCGCAACCCGCGCGAAGCGGCGATCCAGTGCGCTCGCAAGTGCGAAAAGCGTCAACGGGGTGGAGAACGAACGAGCCGTTAGATAAGGATCGATCAGCAGCAATCCAGTGTTCGTTGCCGGCATGGTGAGGACCGCGGTCACCACCAGCATCGCGGTCCAGTGTGCGCGCGGTGAGGTGAAGCAGGCTGTGACGAAAAGCCAGCACGAAGCAAGCGTTGCAAACAGGCTCACGATGTACCAGGCGAAGAGCGTCCAGTCCATTGACATGTGAGTGAGTCGCGCCGTCCATGCCAGCAGGGACCCAAAAATTGAGAGTCGGCCGTGGGAGAGAAAGAACTCCGCCGCATAGGGATAGAGATTGGGGTGCAGCAGTTTTCGTGCAGCCGGGACGTAGATTTCGCCGTCTTCGACCCCAAAATGATATCCGTGTATCAGCAGCGCCGCCGCTGTCAATCCTGCAATGCGAATCGCCGGCAGGCGTCCGCCCGAAGATTTGCTCGTTACTTCTGCTGCCCCCTGATCCAGATCGACCTCTTTCGAAAATAATTGCTGAGCGAACAACGTTGCTGGCCAAGTGATGGGAGCGAGCGCAATCACATCGAGCCGTGGGGTAAAAAGACTATAACGCGGCGGTCCGGCTAACTGTCACCAGCGATTCCTGCTATGCGGACACCAACGAGACGTTCCTCTATATTACGACGGCCAGAGGCGTCTGTTGTGAGCCAATCCTAGGGGATTTCGCACACAGTAAGGCTCTGGTTATGCCATTTGCAGGCCAACCCCGCAGGCTGCGGATATGCCACGATCACCCAGTTAACTCCGAGGTCTCTTTTCAGCCGTTCGAAATCGGCGATTTTGAAGTTTTGCCATCCGGCCGTAGCGTCCACCTGTAGTTGCCATGCGGGGCCGAGTTCGGGAACCTGTGTCACGACTGCCGTGTCCTTAACCATGTCGGCGAGTTGGCTGCGCTCGGCCAGCGCGCGAAAGCTGTGGTAGTCCTCTCCCGCCGCAGCGAGGTAGTTGGGGTCCATCGCAAAGTAGGCGTTGGTCGGGGTGTTCATGCGGATCCATGCGAACGACTGCAGCCACGGATTACTCGATTGCATCCCGGGCAGTTCCAGGTGAGCGCTGCCGCTGAAAAGAGCGCGCTGCGACGCGAACATCCCCGCGTTGATTGCGACCAGAAAAATCGCCCAGCGCCAAGTGCTGTTTTTCAGCAGATACTTGCCCAGCAGACACCCGCCTACCAGCGTCAGGAAGAAATAAATGAGGTGAAGAAAGCGCATCGGTTGCAGAGGCGTCAGCCGTACCAGCGCTGGAGACTTCAGCACGATCATCGCCACGGCTTGATGAAAGACGCCATAGGAGAAGACGGCGAGGGCGAAGCGTGCCAGCATTGTCTCGCCCCGCCTCAGCGCGACCCGCCAAAGCAGCCAGAAAAGAAATAGCGGACCCAGGGCTCCCAGCCACTCATACCATGTCCAGCTGTAAAGAAAGTA
>NZ_JBARMD010000183.1:0-6535 GCF_049802275.1 Occallatibacter sp.
GCGTCTTTTGCAGGATACATGCGGCCGCCGTGCTCCAGAGTGATCGAGCCGAGGCGATGGAGCAGGGCGAAACTTGCCCCGCGACCCACAGGGAAATCGAGGGCAAGTGTGATGCCCGGATGCGGGAATGAAAGCAGTCCCGGGGAACGAACGCTGCCGAAGACCTTGATGACGGCGAGGAAGGATGCGAGGCCGGAGGCGGAGATGGCGCGAAGGAGCTCGATTGTGCCGGCGGCGGGGTCACGGTTTTCGGGCAGCAGGCATTGGAACTGGAGCAGGCCCTGGCGGCCATAAATGCGATTCCAATGGTGAATGCTATCGAGTGGATAGAAGAAAGGCTCGTAGTCAACAACCGCAGATTTTCGCGTGCTCAACTGGCGATGGTAATACAGAGTATTGAACGCGCCCACGGTGAAACGGTTCAACAGGGACGCGGGCATTTCGATGGGTACCGTGAGATGCGGCTTGCTGGACGGCACGAGCTGTTCGGCGCGTGAGGAATGCGAACCGCGCATGAAGATGCCGCGTGCGAAGTTGCGCCCTTGTGCAACGCAGTCGATCCAGGCAACGGTGTATTCGGTTTGAGCTGACTCTTGCGAGATGGCCAGGAATTCTTCGATGCCAACGAACTTGATTCCTTCGTAATTGATTTTGCGGGAGACTATGGGGCGCAGTTGCACGTCCGCCCACGTAATGAGACCGGTGAGCCCGAGACCGCCGATCGTTGCGCGGTACCATTCGGAGTTCTCGGTCTCAGAGCATGCAAGGCGAGACCCATCGGAGCGCACCAGTTCGAAGCGCGGTACATGACATCCAAACGTTCCGGCTACATGGTGATTCTTTCCATGAACGTCATTGGCAATAGCGCCACCGATAGTGACGAATTTTGTCCCAGGGGTGGTAGGGAGAAACCATCCGCGTGGAACGGCGAAATCCAGAATATCGGCGAGACTGACGCCTGCTTCGCAACGGAGCAACCCGCTCTGGGGGTCGAAGGCAATCAGGCGAGAGAGGCCTGCGGAACCGAGGAGCGTGCCGTCCTGGAGCAAACAAACGTCGCCGTAGCTACGACCCAGGCCTACTGGCAGCATGGATTTACCGGTGGAGGAAGACAACGGGAAGTCGGAGGTCCAATGTAATGGAATGAGTTCTGCGTCAACCTGTGGATAGCGGCCCCATGACTGAAAGGATGGCTGGGTCTTTCCATTTGGCATTTTGAAATGCACGATTTGCTGACTATCCTTCCATTCGCGAGGTCACATCGCAAGCAGCACGATTGCCAAGACGGCTCCGCCCATTGCGAGGCTTGCACCGTCTGTAAGGGCGAAAGCCACCGGATCTTCGTTCAGCTCTCCGCGGGAGGCCAGAAGCCACACACGGCAGAGCCAGAGAACCATGCAGGGCACGATGAGCCAAAGGCGCGGCGAGTGGTGATACAAAGCGGTGACATCCGGACCGCTGATGTAGTTGGCAAAAACAACGACGGCGGCAAATGCACTGGCGGTTCCGAAGGCGCGAATCTGTTCGATGTCGCTCATTAAATATCCGCGGTCGTTTTTCAGTTGCATGCCGGTTAGCCGCAGGTTCTCCAACTCCGCGAAGCGCTTGACTATGGCAAGGGAAAGGAACAGGAAGATGGCAAATCCGGCCAGCCAATGGGAGATGGGTGTGTTTGCTGCGGCTCCTCCGGCGAGCAGGCGCAGAGTGTACAGGGCGGAAAGGACAATCACGTCGATGAGGGCAATGCGCTTCAGATAAAAGGAATAGAGAAGTGTCGAGCCGAGGTAGAGAAGTAGCCAGAAAGAAAACGCGGCGGGAAGAAACTGTGCCGCGGCAAAGCCCAGTGTGAGAAGCAAGACAATTGCCGCGAGACCAGCGGCAGGCGAGAGGTCGCCTGAGGCAAACGGGCGAAAGCGCTTCTTCGGGTTGCGCCGGTCGGTTTCAATGTCGAGCAGGTCATTGAACATGTATGTTCCCGAAGCCACGCAGCAGAAACAGAAGAACGCCAGGAGCGCCGCTGACAGCAGACGCACCGAGTGATTGTGAGCAAGCAGCGGTGGAAGAAGAATGAGCAGGTTCTTGGCCCACTGATGGGGCCGGAGCGCCTTGATGAGCGATCGCAAGGGCTCTCTCCGCTCCTCAAATGCCTGTGAAGGAGTAATACCCTGAGCGCGCAGCTTCATGCGCAGTCTTCGGCTCGGATTGGCGACCATCGATTCAGCGGCGCCAGCCATCACAGGCAGATCGGGAGTGTCATTACCAATGTAGACAAATGCGCCGGCGCCGAATCGATCACGCAGGCTGGCGAGTTTCCGGGTGCCGGTCAGATTATGGGTGCCATCGCTGGCGAGGACTTCGCGGAAGACACCAAGGTGATCGGCAACACGTTGTGCGAGGCGGGCGTCGGCTCCCGTGGTGAGATAGATCTCGCGCCCTTGAGAATGTTCCTTCTGAAGAAACTGCAGCAGCTTGCGGTTATAGGGCAAGTGCGCGACGTCAAGAGCAACATGATCCGTGACAATTGCCTTGAAGGCGGCTTTGCCGCGCAGAATCTGCCCGGGGAGGCGCAGCAGAATGAAGGGATGAGTACGAGTCAGTACCAGGAGAGAATCGATCAGCGTATCCGATTTGACCAGGGTTCCATCCAGGTCGACGCAAAGCGGCTTGATCTCTGCTGTCCTGGACTCCGGCTGGGACAATATTTGCGGCAACCATTACCTCGTGTGCAAAAGTGTTCTTGCTACGCCTTTTCTTATCGCCATGACGGGACTCGTCAAGAAGAGCCAAAACGCGCCAGGAACCGCCTAAAGTATACAGCGGCGACGGAGCAGAGAGAATGAACGACGAGGCCGATGAAGGCAGACGGTGACCATCACCCAACGACTCAAAAGACAGGGATTTAAGGTGGGTTTTGCCTTCGCCTTCGATTTTTTTAGAGACGCAGGCTCACCGGCCGGAACGATATAATCGCCGAGATGCCTCTCAGTCCACACCAGTCCGTCGATCACTACGAAATCATTGTGCTTATTGGTTCGGGAGGCATGGGTGAGGTGTATCGCGCACGCGATACGCGCTTGAATCGCGATGTTGCCATCAAAGTGTTGCCGGGGTTATCGACGGCCGAGTCAGACCGGTTACGCAGGTTTGAACTAGAGGCCAGGGCGGCGGCGGCGCTGAATCATCCGAACATTTTGGCGGTTTACCAGATGGGGATGCACCAGGGCACTCCATACCTGGTATCGGAATTGCTGGAAGGCGAAACGCTGCGCGACAGATTGAAGCGCGGGGCTCTGCCGGTGAGAAAGGTTGTGGACTACGGCATCCAGATTGCGAAGGGGCTGGCGGCGGCGCATGAAAAGGGGATTGTTCATCGTGATCTGAAACCGGAGAATCTTTTTCTTACCAAGGATGGTCAAGTCAAGATTCTGGATTTCGGACTGGCGCGATTGACGCAGCCGAAAGAGTCGGAGCTGGCGCAATCGTCGCACGAAGTGCAGACCATGGCGGGCATGCTGATGGGCTCGATGGGCTACATGTCGCCGGAGCAAGTGCGCGGACAGTCCGCGGATCGCCGATCCGACATCTTCACGTTCACGGCGGTGCTTTACGAAATGCTGACGGGGCAAAGGGCGTTTCAGAAGGCAACATCAATCGATGCGATGAGCGCGATTCTGAACGAGGAGCCAACGCCACTCGCGCAGCGGATGCCGAATGCGCCTCCGGGACTCGAGAGGGTACTGCAACGCGGCCTCGAGAAGAATCCGGAGCAGCGGTTTCAATCGGCGTCGGACCTGGGTTTTGCGCTGGAGGCGGCGGCGGGACCTGTGCAGTCTGTGTACACCTCGAATTACAAGGTCCAAGACAAGCGGGCGCCTTTGTCGCGCAGATTTCTTGCCATGATTGGCGCGGCCGTGCTCGTGATACTTGCCGTGGTTGCGTACACGTGGCTGCGGCCCATGCCAGCACCGCAGGTCGCCAATTATGTCCAATTGACGCATGACGGGTTGCAGAAGTCGCTGATCGGTTCTGATGGATCTCGGCTGTTTTTGACGGTCGTCGATTCGGGCGTTGACGATACTGTGGCCGTTCCTGTTACGGGCGGCGAGTCGACACGAATTGCCATGCCGGCGCCGAGTATGTTCCCGGTGGATCTTTCGCCGGACGGTTCGTCGTTTCTGGTGGTGGAAGGAAGCGGCTATCCGGCGACGGGGTCGTTGTGGAGCTTGCCAGTTCTTGGGGATTCGCCGAGACGCCTGGGAGATGCAGCGGGGCATGTTGCCGCTTGGTCGTCTGACGGGAAGCTGTTGGCGTTTGGCAAGGACGCAGACGTTTACCTGGCGAAAGGGGATGGGAGCGATATACGCAAGCTGACGACGATGAGGAATCTTGTTTCCGGTCTGGCAATCTCTCCGGATGGTTCAAGGGTGCAGGTCGAAACGGAAGAAATATCGCAAAGCGGAACGAGCGTGGTGGCGGGGGAGCGATCGATCTGGCAGGTGTCGGCCAAGGGGTCGGAACCGACTGCGCTAATTCCTGAATGGCAAAACACCAACGAGTGTTGCGGCAGGTGGACGGCGGACGGAAGGTACTTCGTTTTCCAGTCGGAGGGCCAGATCTGGGCGCTCGCGGGCGAGAGCCGATTCCTGCAGAGAAGGGCAAAGCCGATGCAATTGACGTCGAGCCCTATGCAACTGCAGTCGCCGCTGCCGAGCAAGGATGGGAAGAAGCTGTTTGTTGTGGGAATGACTTTTCGAGGCGAGCTGACGTCGTTCGACGTGAAAACAGGCAAGCCTTCGCTCTTCCTTGGCGGAATATCTGCGGACTGGGTGGACGCATCGCGGGATGGCAAGCAGGTAGCGTATGTTTCATATCCGCAGGGCGATTTGTGGAAGAGCAATGCGGATGGAACGAATCGAGTGCAGCTGACTTTTCCTCCGGTGAAGCCTGTATTGCCGCGTTGGTCTCCAGACGGACAGACGATCCTGTTCTTCGATTTTCCGAGTGGCCAGACGAAGCCGGGGAAGATGTACGAGATTCCGGCGGCGGGCGGCACTCCGCGCGAATTGATTCCGGATGACAAGCAGAACGAGCAGGACGCGACCTGGTCGGCAGATGGGAAGCAGATTGCTTACGCCGGGGATGCGAACGACGCGATTGTTCGGAACAGTGGTCCCGCGATCAAGATTCTGGACGTGCAAACGGAAAAAACTTCGCCGCTGCCCGGTTCGCAAGGAATGTTTTCGCCACGCTGGTCTCCAGATGGCCGCTACATAGTCGCCATGACCAGCGACTCAAGTAAGTTGATGCTGTTCGATTTCAAGACGCAGAGCTGGAAACAGATTGGGAGCGGGACACTGAGCTGGTTGAACTGGTCGCGCGATGGCCAGTATGTTTACGCGAAGGATCTCTCCGATAATGGGTCGGTGGAGCGGTTTCGAGTCCCGGATGGAAAAGTCGATCGCATTGTGGACCTGAAGGATTTTGTGCTGACGGGGCTTGGCGGGGGGGCTGTTTCGGTAGCGCCGGATGGCTCGCCACTTCTGCTGCGGGATCGAGGGACGCAGGATATATACGCGCTGGACTGGGTGCAGCCGTAGGCCTTCCCGAATCGGCTCAATTGCTTTGAGTGAAAAGGCGGAGGGAACTTGGCGGAGTTGAGCGGGACCGAACTTGAGCCGGATTGCGGGCGTCGAGCCGCACCGAAATCCCGAGCGGAGCGAAGGACCGTTTCGTTGATTGGTTTTTGAGAGTTGGTGGAGCTGAGCGGGATCGAACCGCTGGCCTCCTCGTTGCGAACGAGGCGCTCTCCCAGCTGAGCTACAGCCCCACGACTTATTTAGTTTACCAGCGCGCGGGCAATCGGCAAAGCGGCGGCGCTCCGCGCTTTTACGCTTTGGATGAGATTAGGTGGCCCGTCCACTGATGGCGGGCAAAATCTAGTAGTAATAGCGCGTCTTGAGGGCCCACGGCGACTTTGGGTAGCGACGGTGGAGGATCTCGAAGGCCGCTTTACTTATGGGAGTGTACTCGGATTTATCAGATCCTGAATAGGGCTGGCAGGCGTAGTGACCTGCGCGGACCACGAGCGCGAGAGCCTCGGGAATGTTGGAGTCGTCGGGGTGGGCTTTTGCGTAGTCCATCACTCTCTGACCGATGACGACGACAGAGTCAGGAAGCTGCTGGAGTTGTTGATATTCAGAGTCGGCACGGGACAAAGCATCTGCAGGCAGGAAGCCCACGTTGGGAATCGGCATTGGCTTTGCCTCGCCAGAATACTGGCTTTGGCCCCACGGTTTGCACCACCAGTTGTTTCGCAGGTTATCGAAGTAGCTGTAGCTGGCCACGCGGGGAATTCCGGTTTCGAGGTAAGGGCGAATGCCGGGGTTGCGCAGAATCGCGAGGTTGGCGGGGAAGGCGATGCTGGAACCGGCGGTGTCGCGGATCTCTTTGGGCAGCGACGGCGAGAGCTTTGCGGCGTTTGCTGAGTCCTGCAGAAGGATGGTCCGGGTCCATGCGGCGACGGCAATGTTCTGCC
>NZ_JBARMD010000184.1:0-7456 GCF_049802275.1 Occallatibacter sp.
ATGAAGGAGGTGCGCAGGGCAATACCGGGCACGGCAGCGCGAACCTTCTCAAGTGTCTTGAGGAAGATGTCGGCGCCGGCGCCGCGCTTCATGCGTTTGAGCACATCGGGCGATGCATGTTGCAAAGGCACATCAAGGTACTTGCAGATGTTGTCGTGTTTGGCGATGGTTTCGAGCAGTTTGCCGGTAATGCGGTTGGGATAGGCGTAGAGGAAACGCAGCCAGCGCAAGCCTTCGATCTTAGCGAGCTCTTCAAGAAGCAGTGCGAGACCGTCTTTCAGGCCAAGGTCTTCGCCATAGCAGGTGGTGTCTTGCCCGATGAGCGTAATTTCCTGCACGCCGCGGGCGACAAGCTTCTGAGCTTCGGCGACGACGGACTCAAAGCGCCGCGAGCGGAACTTGCCGCGTAGATTCGGAATAACGCAGAAGGTGCAGGGATGATCGCAGCCTTCGGCAATCTTGATGTAGGCCGAGGTTTTACCGGTGGAGATGAAGCGAGGGGTGGACTCGTCGTAGAGATAAGTTGGCAGCATGTGCGCTGCGCCTTGCCATTCTTCGCGGCTGAAGCGGCCCTGCTTCTCGCGGAGATCGCCTTCCGGGCGAAATTCGGTCTTGTGTGTTCCGGCGCCAGCCTCGCGGCCTTCGCGGATTTCTGCCTGGCTACTTCCGCTGAGGATGTTGAACGGCGAAGGTGTAATCATTGGCCGGGCTATGCCGGCGGCCTCGAGAATCGATTCGAGCTCGCCGGTGCCAACCACGGCATCGACTTCAGGGATGTTCTTGATGATCTCGTCGCGGTAGCGTTCAACGAGGCATCCGGCGACGATCAGTTTCTTCGCCGAACCGGAGGTTTTGAAGCGGGCCATTTCGAGGATGGTGTCGACGGACTCCTGCTTGGCTGTGTCGATGAAGCTACAGGTATTGACTACTAGAATCTCGGCGTCCTCAGGACGTGCAGTCAGGCGCGCGCCTCCGCGGTCCAGAAGCCCCATCATGACTTCGGAGTCGACGAGGTTTTTCGGGCAGCCTAACGAAATAAAGCCCACGGTAGGAGCCGTGGGTAGGGAAGGTTTGCTCACATCCTCATTCTATCAAGTTCACTTTTTTGCCGCTTTGAGCGGAATTCCGGCTCCCGTGAGAACGCCTTTCGCATCAGCGGAGTAAGGGCCATTTGGTTCCAGTTCAAGATATTTCTGGTAGGCATCGGCGCATCCGGGCGGCAAAACCATCTTCTGGGTTGTGGAATCGACGGTGGCTTTCGAAATAAGTGCCTGCCCTTTGAAGTAATAGAGAGCGGCTCGCGTCGGGTCGAGCGCGATGGCTTTCTCGCCTGCGGCGAGTTGCGCTTCAGAGTTGCCCACCTGGAAGAACAAGATCGTCTCATTACGGCGATACAGCGCTGCCTGCGGGGGAAACGCTGCAACAGCATTGTCGAAGGCTTCTTCTGCATCCTTGACCTTACCTTCGTGTATATAGATCTCTCCAAGCCCGGCCCACGACACGCCCTTGATATCCGGTGTGCGGCTCTGCGCATTGTTGATTACGCCATCCACTGTATTGCGCGCATTTCGGGTGGCGGTCGGGGCTACCACCCCAGGTTTATCTGCGCTCTGATAGAAGTCATCTGAATGCGCTCGCTGGATCGAGTTCGAATCGGTGCCCAGGGCCATCTTGAAACTGTTTTCGGCCTCAGGGTACTTTTTCAGTCCAAGCTGCGCCAACCCAAGTTCCACCCAGGGCAGAACTAGCTTTGGGTCTTCACTGGTGACCTTCGACATCATTGCTTCTGAATCGGCGAATCGCTTCTCCGCAGTGGCCTTGCGGGCGGCGACAATCAAGGCGTTCAGGCTGCCCGAATCCTTTTTGCCAGCCGGTATCGGTTCTTGTGCATTCGCAGCGGGAAGAGCACAAAACAGAACCGCGGAGCAAAGAACAAGTGTCCTCATTCACCACCTCAGAATTTGGGATGACATTGCAGCGGAAGTATACGAAAAGATTTGCATTCGGTGTTCGAAAAGTGGGAGAGCCGGCGGCAGATGGAGGGCCCGCCAAGATGCTAAAATCTATCAGTGCCGGGTCCTACGCGACGTAATCCCGCCAATCCCGCCAGGTCCGGAAGGAAGCAACGGTAACGGGCTAGTACGGGCGCAGTAGGTCACCCGGTACTTTTTGCGCCATCGGCGCTTCTATTCTTTGGTCGAGGTGGTGCCTGGCCAGCGGTGCAGGCGTACCAAAGATCCGTACCAATGTTGAGCGCGAGCCGCGGTCTCCGGATCTCGTGCCGCAAGGAGAAAATGCATTGAGCCTCGCCGTGCGTCCCGTGGTGGGCAGGCGCGCCAAGATAAGCGCCCTCGGAACTTACGTTCCACCGAAACTTCTTACCAATCAAGACCTCGAAAAAATAGTAGACACCAACGATCAATGGATCGTGGAGCGTACTGGCATCAAGGAACGCCATGTGCTCGCCCAAGGCAAGGGAGTGAGCGATATCTGCGTTGAGGCCGCGAAGAAGTGTCTCGCGGCACGCGGGATCGAACCGAGCGAAGTGGAAGTGATCATTGTAGGCACGGTTACGCCCGACATGATGTTTCCGTCGACCGCATGCCTTGTGCAGGACAAGATCGGCGCCAAAGGTGCGTGGGGATTCGACGTTTCGGCCGGCTGTTCCGGGTTTGTGTTTGCGCTGCAAGCGGGCGTAAAGCTTGTGGAGAGCGGCGCGCAGTCCAAGGTGCTGGTCTGCGGAGCCGACGCCAATACGCGCATGACCGACTACACGGACCGGGCTACGTGTGTTTTATTTGGCGACGGTGGTGGCGCGGTGCTGATTGAACCCGCAGAAGAAGGCGAAATCGGCATGATTGATTTCCTGCACGAGATTGACGGGTCGGGCGGTGTTTCGCTTAATCTGCCGGCCGGGGGCAGCTTGAATCCGCCGACGCACGAGACGATCGACAAGAAGATGCACTTCATCCACCAGGATGGACAGGCGGTCTACAAGTTTGCCGTGCGCAAGATGGCGGAGGCCACGAGCAAGCTTCTTGAGCGCAATGGGGTGACGGGCTCTGATCTTGGATGCTTCATTCCACACCAGGCTAACAAGCGCATCATTACCTCTACCGCCGATCGCATTGGGATGCCGGCGGACCGCGTCATTATCAATATTGAGAAGTACGGGAATACCTCGGCGGGAACAATTCCGCTGGCCATGGAAACGGCGATTGAGGAAGGGAAGCTGAAGAAAGGTGACCTGGTGCTTATCGCTGCTGTTGGCGCGGGTTTCACTGTGGGAGCGGCGCTGCTGCGGTGGGAGATCTGAGAAGCAGCTTCTAGCTCTTAGCTGCTAGCTTCATTATTGCGGCCACCTGGATTCTTGGGGTTCGTCGTTGCTATTTGGCTAGTGCGCTCATCTGCAAGTCATATTCCGGCAGGACGCCGGTCTCTTCGGCCATCCTGAAGAATCCGCGCATGCCTTCTACGCACTCTGCGTCCAGAACGTAGTGAATATTTGTTGTCAGGTAGGAGCGGATCGTGCCTTCCGGCAGCGGCAATTGTCGCGACCAGTGGCTAACGAGTGCGTCGATGTTGTGCAATCCGTGATTACGCGATTGGATGAAGTCCCGGCAGATTTGCTCGTCCAAAGGGCTGCTGGATGCAATGCCCCAGACGGCGGAGACGAAGGGGAGCCCGGTCAGCACCTTCCATTCTTCGGCGAGGTCGTGATAAATCAGCTCTTCGCCGGTGCGCTCGAAGCGGTTGGCGCGCTCTTCGAGTGCCATTAGAGCGGGATCGCCGATCAGGACGGCAGCGTCGGCCTGGTCGAGCATGGCATCCAGGTCAGCGGCCATGGGAATGAAGGGTATTTCGGCATTGCCCCACTTGTGGAAGAGAATGCGCGCATAGGCGATTGTTGTTCTGCTTGCTGTATCCACGGCCACGCTGCGCAGCTTCTGGAGGGATTGCTCCGCACGCCGAACCAGCAGGAGCGATCGCACTTTGCCCTTCGAGGCGATGGTACATCCCGGCAGAATACGGAGGCCGCGCGTCGTTGCAAGCGCGGCTATCGGAACGAGGCCAATGTCGGCGCTGCCGTCTGCCAATTCGTCGGCACACTGCGAGGGGAGCATCCACTGGATCTCATAGCGCTGCGCGAGTTCCGCATTCAGCGGCGGATGTTCGAAGTCCCACATGAGGGGAGCGGGATTTAAAAAACGGATGGCGGCAACACGAAGCCGGCGTGTCAAAGTTGAACTCACTCTATCCTTTAGACTATCAACTCATGCTTTGGGATTCTCCACATACGTGCTCTCCGTCACACCCAGCGTGCTTGACTTCCATTTCTCATCAGCTTAATGTGGGCGCAATTACTAAAGAATCACGCTTGGTCACTAAGAAGAAAGAGCGCACGTGTGTCTTTGCACCAGCGCATATGTGAATGTCGATTCCGAATGACACAAATATAGATTCCGCCGCACGCGATACAAGAAAGCAAATCGATGAAAACCGATTAGCCATGCTGGCGCTCACGCTTACGCCGAACCTGGGGCCCAAGCGCATTGTGGATGCAATCGCTCAACTGCAGACGCCGAGCCAGATCTTTGCGCTGACACTCACTGAGCTTGAGGGCTTGCGCTTTCCAGCGGACTCGGCGCAGTTCATCTTTGACGGGAAGGCACGCCGCGCGGCGAACGAGGAGTGGGGAAAGATCGTGCAACAAGGCGCAACGATCATTACGCTTGATTGCCCCGAGTATCCCGAGCGGCTGAAAGAGATCTACGATCCACCTCCGGTGTTGTGGGTTCGCGGAGTAGTGCGACTGCTGTCGCGTCCGTCGATCGCCGTGGTGGGTACGCGTCATCCTTCCCCCTATGGCACCAATGTGGCGGAGATGCTGTCGCGCGATCTTGCAGCTCGCCGGCTCGTGATCGTGAGCGGTATGGCTCGCGGAATTGACACTTGCGCGCATAAAGGCGCACTCGCAGCGCACACGCCTACTATTGCCGTTTGGGGAACAGGAATCGACGTGGTTTATCCCAAAGAGAACAAGAAACTCGCAGACGAAATCATCGCTACGGGGGGAACCATCGTGAGCGAAATGCCCATGGGTACATTTCCAGCGCCGCAGAATTTCCCTCGCCGCAACCGCATCATCAGCGGACTGAGCATCGGGGTGTTGGTGGTGGAGGCCAGCGAGAACTCCGGTACCCGAGTGACGGCGCGTTGTGCTGCAGAACAGGATCGCGACCTGTATGCTGTGCCGGGCAATGTGACGGCGAAGAACTCCTGGACGCCTAACACGCTGATAAAACAGGGCGCCAAACTGGTGGGGAGCTGGGAAGATGTCTGGGAGGATTTACCTTCACAGGTTCGCTTGCAACTGGAGCAGGAGGCCGGTGTTGAATCCAGACCGGAGGAAGCCGCATCACTTTTGGTTGAGCCGGTGCTGCGATCGGAGGAGTCCATTGTCTTAAAGGTATTGCGCGCCGACGAGTCTCTGCAGATTGACGAACTTCTCGAAAAACTTGAGACTCAACTGACCTCGTCCGAGGTGTTTACGGCCCTGTTCGAGCTGGAGATGAGCGGCCGCATACGCTGCCTGCCGGGAAGGAACTACGTTCGCAACCTTTAGTTTTGGAATTGCGGCAGATTTGATGCTCGCTGCAGATCTCATGCAAAATTTTCGACGCAGTGCAGGATACGATGAACTGCACATTTCAGAAACTTTGCGCGTTACTACGCGAACGATCCTGCAACGAGAAATGCCGATTGACAGTAGAAACGAGGACGCCTTCCGTGTTAGCTTGCAAATCTTGCAGCCCATTTTCGGTGGGGAAGGCAAGGCGAGGCCGCTAGGGCTCCACTTGTGAAGAAAGTTCTTCCCATGTGGAAAGAAACCGAAAGACCTCAATCCGAGTCCAACAGGCCGGATGGAGTACAGTAGTACGGAATTAAGGATGGCAATGACCAAATCACTCGTGATCGTCGAATCTCCCGCGAAGGCGAAGACGATCGAAAAATATCTAGGCAAGGGCTTCGAGGTCCGCGCGTCGATCGGGCACATCATGGATCTGCCCAAGAACGACATTGGCGTGGAACTGAAAAATCGCACGTTTGTGCCGGAGCTGGTTGTTTCTCCCGGCAAAGAGAAGATCGTCGATCAATTAAAGAAGGCTGGCCTGAAGGCTGATGAAATCTTCCTTGCGCCTGACCCTGACCGAGAAGGCGAAGCAATCGCTGCGCACCTGGCTATTCAGCTGGGAACCAACGCCAAAGAGCGCAAGAAGATTCGGCGTGTCACCTTTAATGAGATCACCAAGAAAGCCGTGCAAGACGCGTTCCAGCACGCCCGCGACATCGACGAGAATCTCGTAGATGCGCAGCAAACACGCCGTGTTCTGGACCGCCTCGTCGGCTATCAGATATCGCCGCTATTGTGGGACAAGGTGCGCCGGGGACTCTCCGCGGGACGCGTGCAGACTGTTGCTGTGCGACTGATCGTCGAACGTGAACGCGAAATCGCGGCATTCAAACCGGTTGAGTACTGGACGCTCGAAGCGCAACTCCACCCCGAACGCCAAGCTGGCAAGAGCTTTAAAGCCAAGTTCGTCGGCATCGATGGAGAGCCGGCGCGCGTTTCGAATGGGCAGGACAAGGATGGCAAAGATCAGTTCATAGCCGGCGCGCTGCCTGACAAGAAGTCGATGGACTCAGCACTGGCCGCGCTTGACAATGCCACCTGGACGCTTGCATCCGTGCAGTACCGCGAGCAACAGCGCCGCCCGCTTGCTCCTTTTATCACCAGCCAGTTGCAGCGCGATGCTGCGAGCAAGCTTGGTTTCAATGTCCGCCGTACCATGGGCGTGGCGCAGCGTTTGTATGAAGGCATGGACATCGGCGACGAAGGCGCGACCGGTCTTATTACCTACATGCGTACTGATTCGCCGCGCGTGTCGCCTGAGGCAAAAGAGAGTGCGCGCGCATGGATCGCAAAGGAACTTGGCAAGCAGTACCTGCCTGAATCGCCCAATGTTTATAAGGGCAAGAAGGATGCGCAGGATGCGCACGAAGCGATCCGTCCCACGGATGCGTCGCGGACTCCTGAGTCGATTGCCCGCTACCTTAGCGATGAACAACTGAAGCTATACACCCTGATATGGAAGCGCTTTATTGCTTCGCAGATGGTGCCTGCGGTTTACGACATCACGACCGCGAAAATTGAAGCCAAATCCTCCGTTGACCGCAAGACCTACGAGTTCCGCTTGAGTGGATCAGTCCTTCGCTTCGACGGATTCCTGAAAGTTTACGAAGTTTCGGAAGAGAAGAAGGCCGACGACGAAGAGAACGCGCTCGCAAATAAGCTGCCGAATCTCGATGACGTCAAGAATCTGGAACTTGAGCAGCTACTGCCGGAAGAGCATTACACTGAGCCGCCGCCGCGCTACAACGAAGCTTCGCTGGT
>NZ_JBARMD010000185.1:0-12825 GCF_049802275.1 Occallatibacter sp.
GGATTAGGTAACCTGGCGTGGGAACACTGCAACCGACTGCGGCGCCTCGGCCCTGGCCCCAGTCGCAGTCTGTGGAATCAGTGCGAGTTGCTGAGCCGGCTCGATGTATGACGACTCGTGCTCAATGTATGACGGCCAGTTCCTTCTCCGAAGCCGTTGTCAATGCGGGCGGCCGCGACAGGCTTTCCTAAACTGAGCAGTCTGCCCTGAAAATTCTCATACCTCGATCAAAACCATCCTTGCGCAGCAAGGGTGGGAAAGCACGATCCCACCCGATTTTCATGGTCTCGGGTAGCGCAAAGAGCCATGCAAGACTGCGCTAGAAAAAAACCTGGCGACTATTGCAGATAATTTCCTCGTCGCGGCGCACAATGGACTTGCAGCCTCGAGAACATTGGAATCGATTCTCGGGACCCGCCTCAAAACAGGCGTACACCCCTCCCCCCCCTGGGGTCTATTCGCCTTATATTCGCTATCGTTGATGTATATATAGGAAAATAAATGGGAAGAGTAAATTCGTGTCGACACATTCTGCACAATAACAGGTGCATTGACCTGCGCATTGCAGCGCGGACTGTGCAATGCGGCCCTTCTTAGCGTCATTTTGTGCGCGCACGCAATCGATTCGCAGACCCGGAATCTACTGCGGCTTCTGAACGTTCGCGGCAGGAGCAGGTCCTGGTTTTGCCGGCGGCGCAGCGCCGGAATCGTCCGCATCTTCGTCGCAGCTGTGGTCCTTTACCGCGTACGCCGTTTTAACGCCGCGCTCGGCTGCCAGCCGCGTATCCTGCTGTCCATCGCGTGATGCCAGCGCGGCTTGATATTCCGTAAGCGCCTGGTCGCGCTTGCAATCCAGGTCCAGCATTCGCCCCAGGTAGATATGCGACCACGCCAGCAATCGCGGATCCTTGCTGGTCGCAATCGTCTTCTGAAAATCGTCGATCGCCACGTCGGGATGTCCCGTCGCTATAGCTGCGCGCGCCAGGATAAAGTTCGCGCGCGCCTGCTGCGCAACCGAATCCAGCGTGTCGGAGCGATCGGCCAGCGCGGTCCGTGCCATGGCGCTGGCAGTGGCAAAATCACCCTGCGCGAGCTTGGCCTCGGCCAGGTCCAGGCCGGAAAGCTCGCGTGGCTTGCTGCGCGTCAGCACGTCGCCGTCAGCCTGCTTGTCAAACTCTGTTTGCCGCGCGCGATGCACCTGCTGCTGGATGTCCATTCCGTAAACCATCTCCCCGATGGTGTCGCGAAGGCTGGCGGGATCCTTTTCGAACGAGATCAACTGATCAAAGAAGTACTGGGTAAGCACAAATCCCTGCGCCATATCGTGCTGTACCGCCGCAAGGCGCACCGCTTCCATCTTCTGCAACGTCAGTTGGCGCTCGTGCTCATAGCGCGGCAGATCAGAGCGCTCCACCCCTGCGGGAATCTTGTAATCGGGAATGCCCGTGTCCATGGTGCGCGCTTCAATCGCCTTGATCAGGCACTCCACCACCAGCGCCACCGTATTGGAGCGATAGCGGAACTCCAGAGGAGCGTCCTTCACCTCTTTCAATATCGGCTGCATCCGGTCAATCGCATTTGACCGCGAATACAAGAGCGGCTCGATGATGTAATGCAGATAGGTGTGGCGCACATCGTTCATCGGGATCGTGCCGTTCACCGGAGAAACCACCACCACGTAATCGGTCCCATAGATGCGCGCATTCACCAGCTTCGGCGAGAGCTGCGGCTCGATCACCACCACGAAACGGCGCCCCTCGTAAGTCGTGGCCGGCATCTTGAGGTAAAGGTTGGTTGACACGATCATCTTCGACAGCGGATCGTGCAGTCGATCGGTCTCTTCGTCGTACGTGTGATGCGCCGCCAGCCAGATCCCGTGAAGATCGACAGCTTGCACAAAATCGCGCAGCAGCGGCACAATCTCCACCACCTGCGTCGAGTCCGGCGGCATCTCTGTCAGTTCCACGGTGGTTTCAAGAGCAGGCGGCGGGCTCAGATAGAGCGCCAGCGAAATGTATTGCGAAATGTCGCGTTCCGATCCGGTGAGGCGGTGTTGCGCAATATACAGACAGAGCTTGTCGCGCTTGGCGCGCGCATCTTCGCTCTTCGCCATCACATTGTTGATCTCATCGCGAACGCGTTTGCGTACCGGTGCGCTTTCTGCCAGCCCCTCGTCGTACCCGCAGGCATTCAAAGCCGCGGCCATCAGAAACACCGACTCTGAAGGCACCAGCGAAATCGTAGGACCCGCCGGATCGACGAGCGAAGGCGCCTTCTCCTGAACCTGCTGCGAAGACGAACTCTGCCGCTCGGCCTGAGGACTACTGCTGGCTGGACCTTGCGCCCCGGTCGGCAAGGCGACGAAAGCGGAAAGAGCGATTAAAGTGGCAGGAAAAATGAATGCGAATCTGCGAAAGAGGCTACACGGCATCAAAAGGGACCTTGCCAGAAGTCTACGGCATTTCACCGGTTTTCCGCCTGCATCCCGGCACGCGGGTTAACGGCGGTTCCAGACAACGCAGGCGCGTCAGCGAGCGAACTTCTTCCAATACGCTGGTTAGACGCTGTGAACGCTCAAAAAGAAAGGCCCTCGCCCATTTCGGGGAAGGCCTGTGGTGATTCATGCTCGAAGATTCTATCCGCGAACCGAGACGCCTGAGAAAGAAAGCACTGCCAGTCCGCGCACCGGCTGCCCGAAGAAGCGTGCCGGCTCAAAATGGCTCCAAAGCAGCAGGTTCTCCACCTGCGATCGCGTATTGTCGTCGACCGGACCGGAGACGATGCGATAGTCGTACACTTCGCCCTCTCCATTAATGTAGGCTTCAACCACCACGGGGCCACCGACCTCGCGAATCTGGTCATTGCTGCTGACGGCAGATGAGAGATACAGGAAGTGCGGCGAAGTGGCCATACCCAGGGGCTCGTCTTCACCCCGCGCTACCTCTGGCCGCGTAAACATCCCCACTAGAACAGTGACTGTGCCCAAGAGAAGAACTGCGCTGGCAAACCCGGCCGCAGCCTGCAAAAGGAATGGTCCGACGGTGTTCTCCCATGCCAGCTTCCATGACTGCAGAACACTCTTTCGGCTGCGCGCCCGTTCATGGCTCACAGCTACCCGGATGCGCAGCAAAAGATCCGGCGGCTGCGGTACCGGGCCCAGTGCGGCCAGCGACATTTGTGTCTGCTTCAGGGCTTTCCATTCGCCAGAGCAGTCCCCGCATGTCTCGAGATGGGCGGCAATCTCCTGCATCTCGTGTCCCGTCAACCGGCCGTCAAGATACTCCGAAAACTTCAATTGGATGGAGTTGCAGCTGCTCATTGCGTCTCCTCTCCCAGGGAGATCTCAAACCCGCCAGGCGATGTCTTCTTTCTGCCCGGCTGAGACTCCATAAGAATGGTCCTCAGAAGCGCGCGTCCGCGAACGAGTCTCGATTTCACGGTACCGAGATTCACTCCTTGAATCTCAGCCACTTCTTCGTAAACAAAGCCCTCGATATCCCGGAGGATGAGCGTCGTGCGAAACGGTTCCGCCACGTGGCTCAAGGCTTCTTCAACGCGAGCCCGGTTTTGCGCGTGCATCGCCATGTCATAGGGAGACTCGGCAGGATCGATCAGCATCTCCTTCAGCTTGATGGGCGCGCCAGAACAGCTTTCGGTCATCTCCTGCTCGATAGGAACCTCCTGCTGTTTATGTCTCATCCACCAGCGCCGCTGGTTCGATGCTTCATGCAGGGCGATTCGATAAATCCAGGTACGCAACGACGACTCTCCATGAAAACGTCCCACGCCCCTGAAGACCTTTACGAAGACTTCCTGAGCCAGGTCCGCAGCGTCGGCGCGGTCATGCACCATCCGCGCCAGTAGCGAGTAGATCGGCTGGTGGTAGCGCGCAATTAACCAGGCAAAGGCTTCTTCAGAGCCTGTCTGAAGCTCCGCGATCAGTGCGGCTTCCTCTGATCTAAGTGAAAGCGCGCTCGCTAAATTCCCCATGGTGAGATCCGCCTGCAATTCAGTTCCCCCCACGTTATCGCATCAGCGACACATTTGGCATCTCCGGAATTATCCGTTCATTGCCACTTGTGCCGGTTGCCTTGACCACTCGCTCCCAACCCAATCTTGGGTGCCAGGTCACTGCGTGCGCGGGGAGCTAAAGCACGAATGCTCCAAGCGCCTATTCTCTTAGACACCGGCACCCCCCCAAAGTGTTCCCGGTCACGTATGTATTTTGATGTAGATGTCGGATTCTGGAGCGCTTAAGTCGTAAACACAATTCGCCTGCCACTTTCCTTGCGGCTCCAGGCCGTTTCGACCTCAGCCAACGGAACCGGCTCGGTCGTGACCTTGAGAGAACCAGTCGCGGCCAACTCAAAGAGCGTCGGAATGGCGCTGAACACACGTTCAAGCGGCACCGAGCCAAACCCGCCGCCCATTAGCTTCAGGTCGATGCTGCGCAGCGTAGCCCCCGGCAGCGTTATTGTCTTCCCGGCGCTCTCGCCCAGTTCCACCAGGCGTGTAGCCTGCGCGGCATTCGGATCAAATCTCTTGGCGAGGGCCTCCAGCAGCAATTCCGTCGGCCGCCCCCACAGATAGTCGATCACCACGTCGATGCCCTTGCCGGCCTCAACTGAAAATGCTTCGCGGATTGCATCATCGCCCTGCGTAAGCGACACCACGCCGTCCAGGTTCTCTGACGCCAGGGCCTCAAGATTGCGCCCGGCCGCAACGATGCGCCTGGCGCCAAGATGCCGTGCGACCTGGATCGCCAACTGGCCGGCCACACCCGTCGCCCCGAGGATCAAAACCGATTCGCCTTTGACCAGTCGGGCTCGTTCGCTGATCGAAAGCCAAGCCGACATTCCGGGATTGACGATGGCTGCAGCCTGAATATCGTCAATATTGTCCGGCAATGGCAAGCATTTCGCGCGCGAAGCCACGGTTCGCTCACACATCGATCCCCATGGCTTTCGTGCAAACGTGAAGTAAACGCGGCTGCCATTCTTGAGCGTGCCTACGCCATCGAGGCCGGGTACCGCTGGCACTTCGCCTTTCCCCGCATAGTGAGAGCCGCTTGCCAGCGCCTTCACGATAGGGTGCAAACCTGCCGCCCGCACGTCTATCAAAACCTCACCATCCCCGGCTTTCGGCTCCTCGAAATCCTGATAGCGGGGTGGTTGACCCAGCACGTTGACGACTGCGGCTTTCATGAGCAACCTCCGATGCAATTTTAGCTTCGACACGGTTTCAGCCGCTAAACAGGCGGTCGACTCCGGCTATCACCCGCGACTACCGTTAATAAGGATAGTTCGGAGATAATAAGGGAATAGTTGGGATGCTATATCCAATAGCTTCCAGCGTTTGACGAATCCCCGTTAAGCAGAGACAATAGGAGAGTTGTATCCCTCCGTGTGGGCCTGTGGCGCAGCTGGGAGCGCGCTTCCATGGCATGGAAGAGGTCATCGGTTCGATCCCGATCAGGTCCACCAATATCCCCTTTTTTACGATATATTTGCCGGCACCGGCGAATTGACGTCTCGCCTTCCGAGGGTGCTGAGGGGTGCTGTAGTTTTCTCATCTCCAGCGGAAGCATCAATTCCAAGACTCTACGGCTCGCTTCGCGTTTCTGCTGGTCCACCGCGCGGGTGTAAACATCAAGGGTGGTGCGGCAACTGGCATGCCGCATCAATTCCTGCGCCACCTTGATATCGACACCGAGTGATCTCAGATTTGTTGCAAGGGAATGACGAAAACTGTGCCAGCCGATTCGCTTGCCAACGATGCCTTCCTTGACAAGCGCCGGCCGAATGCTCTTCTCCAAGATGCTGTCTGGACTGAGTGGTTTCTGCCCTTTGTGCCAAATTGAGGGGAACAGGAAATCTACGTCGCTTGCATAGGGCGATCGCCTTCTCCAATCCAAGAGCGCGCTGAGCACAACCGGATGGAGAGGCACGGGACGGCACGACGACTCGGTTTTCGTCTTTCCGATTCGGTTTCGGACACAGGACCTCAGAACATTCACTTCCATCGTTCGGAGGTTCAGGTCGGACCACGTCAGAGCGATCATTTCTGATCGACGAAGGCCAGTGCTGCCGATTAGCAAAACCATGGCGCGGTCGCGGACAGAGAGATTTTGCACTAACTTCTGAAACTCGTCGGGAGTGAGAACGTCTTTGTCGCGAAGGCGCTTCTGAGACGTTCTCGCTCTGCTGATCGGATTGAACGTCAACCATTCATGGCGGATCGCATGGTTATACAACACCGAAAGCACGCACTTCAGTTTCGCCTTCGAGGCTGGCGCCAATGGAAGAGAATGTAGCCATTCCTCGACTTCTACTGTTCGAATGGCGCTCAGCCGATAATGGCCCCATCGTGGTTCGATGTAACGCTTGAATAGAAGACGGTGGTTTTCGGTTGTCGAAAACGACTTTCTCCCTGGCGCCAGTTCATGAGCTCGATAATGAGCATCGAGATCACACACTGTGCGAGGAGTCCCAACGTCGACATTGATCAAACCGCGAAGCGCTACGATCGCTTTTTCAGCATCTCGCCGGCTTCGGAGCTGGCCTGTTGTCCCAATGATCTGCTTTTTATAGATTCGTTTTCCGGTGGTGTAGTCGTACCATCGGAAAACCCAGACGCCTACACAGCTCTTCCTTTTCAGTTTGAAAAGACTTCCCTGCTGAAATCTGTTCATTCAATCTCCTTTGCTTCCAATTAGGAAACGGAGGTTCCTCCAAGAGCTGAATGGCTTGGGGTAGTAGTGTCTTGGGATCACCTCTATTCCCGGCTTCTGAAGCCATTCGAAATCAACCAGAACTTAGATTTCCGACGCAGTGAAAATTCCCCTGCGCGCAGACATTGTGACGTCATGACCTGGACTGAACCTAGTCTGGGTTCGCAATTCGGCCTTCGAGTATTGCCATCGCATCACGGTCCTACGGCTTTCGAGCGACTTCCTGGGTAGATCACCTGATCTGGGCTTAGCCTTCTGGCGATCAAGCCCTTGACGGATCGCAAATTGCTTGCGCACTGGCATATTCCTCGGCTATTCCAACGATGGATAGACCGGGAGCCCACCTGCCCGGAAAGGCGACTACTCGTTCACGTGGAATGTAGATCTCTGCCGTGACAGCGCAATGGATGGCTCCTTTTGGCGTGCGCCGCAGAAGAGGCTTCTGAACCAGCTAACAGCTGGCTCTTCACGAAGCTTGTCATGAAAATTTTCAACATGGCCTTCTGCATGGTGCGACCTGGTTGAATGTGATGCCAACATAATTTCCACTCGAGGCCACTCGCGAGAAAGGATAGCCCCGGGTTATTCGCGACTCAGTTCGACACGTCGATTTCGAGCGCGGCCTTCGAGCGTGTCATTGGTGTCGATCGGGCTTGATGCGACCCAACCATCAGTTTTTCCTGTTTAGAATGGCTTGGGTCATTTGTGCTACCAGCTTGTCGATCTCTGCTTTGTGATCGCGGTAGAACTTTATGTGCTCCGGTGGAGCAGCAGCCCATTGAATCTGGTTTGCGGCGCCAGGGCCGGGGCCTTTCTCGCCCGAGTCCAACAACCCAGCAACGATTATGGCTGCCCCGACAGCGGCGCCGGTCATAACGAAGTCGCGCGAAGAGAGTCCATGCACTTTAAGAACCGCAGCGGCTTTGGGCGTTGCGTCAAGGCGCTTGATTCGATCTTCGAGTGGAAGTTCGTTAATAGCTCGGCCGGACGGCATGTCCGTAGATGCCTGAAATTCTCTCGCTACATGGTCCATCGTGAGGGGATAAGCAGCAACGGCCTTTGCTTCGGTCATAGTGTCCTGCGCCCAGATGGGCAGCGTTGACATCATAAGAACCATTGCAAAAGCGAAACGGGCTAGCGGCTGTTTCACATTAGCAATCATTTCGATCTCCATTGTCTGGGTCATTTTGATCTCCCTCTATCTGAATGTTTCTGGCGAATGCACTTACTCGCGGGTGAGTTCGACGCGACGATTACGCGCGCGGCCTTCGAGCGTGTCATTGGTGTCGATCGGGCTTGATGCGCCGAAGCCGTCCGCGGAAAGGCGATCTGGTGCGATGTGGTAGCGGGTCACGAGAGCTTGCTTTACCGCGGCGGCGCGGCGCTTGGACAAGTCAAGGTTGTACGCGTCGCCGCCGATGTTATCGGTGTGGCCCTCCACAGTTAACTTCCAGGTTGGGTTATCCATCATGGCTTGCACGATCTGCTTCAACACCGGTTCCGATTCCTGCTTAATGGTGTCTTTATTGAAATCGAAGTAGATGCCATAAGTCACGGCGCGCTTCTGTTCCTTGAGCTGCTTTTCAACCGAATTGACCGGGCGCGGGACCACAAAGTCGACCTTTACTACTTCCACCCGGAACTTGTCGTCATGCAAGGCGGTGGACTTTTCTTTCCAAAGCAGGACGAGGGGATCCAGACGATCGTCGATCACATAGATATCGGCAGCAGCGTTGTGGGGGCGGGCGCTCTTGGGCCTCGGGTCTTTGCCGATGGAATTGGTGATCCCGGCCAAGTGGATCGCGGGTAACGTGACGCGCTGATCATTTACGATCAACGGATATGGAACGTCATCAGGCTCAACCCGGGTGAACAGGCCGCCGTCATGGGTCGGCTTCCGCTCGTCTCCATAATCCATCACATCGAGATAGGTTAGATTGGTCTTCCCTGAACTCTTGATTTCGCCGAAAGACTTGTCAGAAAGCCGCAACCGAGTTACCCCGTGAATCAGATGAGGCATATGCTCGGTCACGACTGTCACATATGTGCTTGCAGATCCGAGGTCTGCGTTGCAGACCGAATCTGTGTGGCTGGATGGTTCTGCTTCATTTCCTTCGTCGAGCCTGAAGGCGCCCGTACTGTTCGTCATGGCAATTGAAGAAGGCGTGCCGGAACCTAGTTCAATTCGACTTTCCACGTCTTCATACTTGATGCCCCAGGCGGTGGTGATCACCGTCCCTGGCTGCAATGGAATTCGGGCCGCGCTTTGAGATGGATAGGGCGCTGCCGGACAAGGCTCTACTGGATCTTTGTCGGAAAAGCTCTGCACCAGGTCGCCGTCGTCATCGCCTCCAAGTAAGTTGGAGAGATTGCTGAGAGGCCCCGCTGTATTGTCCGGCGGAGAGTTTTCTGGCGATCCGGGTTTGTCTCTCTCCGGTTCCGAAGTATGCTGCATTGTGGTGGTGGTCTGGTGAAGTACCGCCGTGGCCTTCTGTTTTAACTTGCAACCTGCGTAGATCAAGCCCCCAAGGCCAAGGATTGCGATGAGGAACAGCACCGCGAACGCAGAGACGATCACTGTCGCGCGGCCGCTCCTGGAATTCGCGGCTGGCTTCGATACAGGCATCCTGGGTTGTGGCGGAGACGTTGTCGGCTGCCATCCGTTGGGAGCCGTCGCCCCTTGAGGTATCTCCGTGGCAGCAGACGGGAATTCTGCTACTGAAGGAGACGGAGCCATCGGATCGGGCGGGGTCGAAGTGGAGGACTCGGCTGGCTGTCCTTCGGAAGCAACGGAAACCCCGCAGTTGGTACAGAACTTGAGGTCAGGCGCAAGGCAGCTGCCGCATTTTATGCAGAAATTCATGGTCTTCAGCCTCCGCCCTTTGGCGTGGCGCACTTGTCCGGAATTTGGGTCACATGTTGATAGAGCTGTCGGGTTGGTCCCCTCATGAAAGTTCCCGATGGGTCAACTTTCTTTGAGGTAAATGGCGTCAGAAAGATGTTGATGGCGTCCGTGACCCACTTGGGAATCGAATACCCAACCCCAGTGTCGAGGTCTATTTCAATCGTTCCCTGCCGGCACGCAAATGCCGTGTTCGGCGCCTTGAGCGCGGTGCCTGAAAATCGGAAGGACATGTAGACACCGGCATTAAATCCAAATGCGCCGATGCCAACCATGGTCCGTATATCGAATCCCATGACAACGGAATTAATTCCGACTGAAATCCCTTCGACAGAATTTCCAATATCGGTATTCGTAGTCACGGATGTACCAGCACTCAGCCGCCAGGCTTTCGCCCAGTAACCGGCATCCATTCCTGCACCAAACGAATATTCTCCCTCCGCATTCAGGACCGAGGTTTTGGCGCTGAAAGCCGTTTCGATCAAGAGCGATGAATTGAAGGAGAGGGACAAGGGAGCTGGCCCGCCCAGAGGAATGGAGAGGTCGATCGGCAGCCAAAGCTTTTTATGGAAATTGGACTTGAAGTCCTGCGCAGCGGAAGCATTGAGATGAAGTTTGATGCCGACATTGCCTTTCAGTCGGATCCCACAATCCTGCACGCCGTCCTTGATGTGCAGAAAGAACTGAACCCCGGAGTTGCGAAGCGTCATGTAGCCCGAGGCGCGGAGCTTGAGACCGTCCTTGTCGTAGTCGTACTCCACACCGATGCCGCCATCGGAGCCTGCCATCGGGATTGCCCGACCACCTGCGAGATTGACGAGCGGTAACTGCCCCAGGAGCTTAGGCGGATCGAAAGGCTGCAAGGGAATCTGCAGCGGCTGGATTCCACTTACACCGGCTGCACCCGGCATCTGCAAGCTCTGTCCGCTCGTCCGTACCAGCCTCGCTCCGCCAAACTGCAACCCTGATCTGTTGGCGGAAGGCCGTCGCCCATACACTCGATTCGGTGACCAGCGGCGGCCCAACTTGTAATAAGAATCACGATGACCATCCGCAAACGACCTGACCATGGTGGTGGGTGTCCAGTGCCCGGCACGCGAAACTCTGGAAAGAACCATGCGCTCGTCCATGTGATCGGGCACACTTTGCCTGTTGAAGCTGGTCTTAGAGTCATCGGGATCGGGTGGCTGGGGGTAGTCCGGCGCCACATACGAGATCATGTTGTTCAGGTCGATGTTCTCGTTCATTTCGAAATTTCCGTTCCGAATCACATCGGTGAGTTGAACGGGGCCGAGAATGACCTTGACCGTATCTCCCTGGCGGTTGAGGCTCAGTACGCGGCCGACGGCGCGGCCAGTGGCGAAGACAATCTTGCCTTCCTGAAAATCACTGACCTGGGGCGCATTCGCGTCAAATGTCCACGTCATGCCGTCCGATGCGACAGACTTGATCGCCTTATCGCCGTTCTCCATGAGAATGATGTCCGGCTGGTACTCAACCGATGGATCGCGCTTGGGTGCAACTCCGAACTTGACCTGCGAGTCTGAGAGCGTGTGCGGGTCAATCGCATGAATCACCGTCGCACCCGAATGCAAATTCGGGTCGAAGATGTCGATGTTGTCGCCGGCCGATGGCTTGGCTGAAGAATCCTGGGAACTCTGCGAACGGTCGTTGCCGGGCGTAGCGGCATGCTTGCATCCGCCTAGCACGAGGCAAACAACGACTGCGGTTCGCAACAGGTTGCTGCAAACCGCGGAAGGCCGCGCCCAAAAGCGACGAACCTTCGTGGCTTTCATGACAACCCCGCCTGTTTTGCCGTGAGCGCGCCGATTGCATACGTCATCATGCCCGATGACGAGCGCGTAGTTGCTGCCGTTGCGACAGGGCTGGCAGACACGCCGCAGTGCCCACAATGGGCTGCTCCGACGCTGAGCAACTTTCCGCATGATTTACAAAAGCTCATTCCACTTTCCTTCCGCTTTCCTCAAGCTCAGAGATTGGCGATGATCTCTTGCGCCAATGTCTTGACTGCGTTCGTGCTGCACGGGCAAGACATGTACATGATGCGGATCAGCTTGTCGCCTTTGCGGACGAACATCATCGAGTCGGCCTTGGAAAATGCTTCGTCGCCAATTCCGTCGATTGCGTCAATGCCGCCAGTGGCGCCGACGCCCAGGAACTTAGCGTTCAGCTTCATCTGTTCTTCCGCTCCCTTGGAGTCGATTGTGAAACTGAGCACGACTGTATTTCCGTCGGCGCTTGGGGTATCGTCAGAAGCGGTCTTCGGCATGCTGTTCCCTATTGCCCCTGCAAATTGTTCGATCGCGCCCTGGGTCTTCTTGTCCGCTCCCTTCGCGCCCAACATTGCGGCAGCGTGCTTAGCCGCCATATCTGCGACCGATCCCTTCGCCAGGTAGGAACAGCCCCCATCGATTGGACTGGTGTCGACGATTTCCACGCCGATGGCGTGGCTGACATCGTCCTTGCTCAGCAGGCGACAGGCATCACCGGCGGGAGCTGAGTTCGCTGCGGATGGTGTGGATTGACCTGCCGATCCCGGCGCACTAGGCGATTGAACGTCGGTGGCTGCCGCCGATTTTGGAGCCGTTTCTCCCAGGAGCTCGTGAGCCTTCTGGCTGACCTTGTGGCCGAGGTAAATAACGCCGCCGACCGCAACCGCGCCACCAACGAAGATAATGACCACGGCAACCTTGACCCAGGTACTGGAGGACTTGGCTCCGCCGGCTATGGAAGTAGAACCACCAGGAGCCGGGGGATCAACCGGAGCCGACTCTGGCGCCGCCGAAGGTTGATTCTCCGAACTGGAGGGCGGGCTGGGCGCTTGCCGCGTGCTCGCCCCACATGCTCCGCAGAATCCGGCACCCTCACGAATTGGCGCTCCGCATGCTCCACAGAACGTGCTCATCGTCGTCCCTCCTCCATTGCGATTCGCATCGAACTCCTGGCACCGTGAATAAGCAGGGCTTGACAGGATGTCTTGACACGTGGAGTCGCAATCACGGCAGAGCGAACAGCTTGTTGCATATAGCGCCGAGCCGTTGCCCGAGCTCGGCGTTGTGGATCTTCGGTGCTCCGGGGTCGATGACACTGATATCGCATCCGCGATCATGGCCCTTGGCCGCAGAGAGCGCACCCGCCTCGTTCCAGAACGCGCCGTCGCCGATGCCGGAAA
>NZ_JBARMD010000186.1:0-4251 GCF_049802275.1 Occallatibacter sp.
GATGGACGCGAATGTGCCGCAGCTTGGTGGCAAGGCTCGCTTCGTGACAATCGAGACACGTGGCGGTACGGTGCGCGGAAGTGTGGACGGCGGTTGTGTATGCGGCCATCTCGTGGCAGCTTGCACAGCCTTGTCCCCGCTGCGATGTGTAATAGTACGACGCGCCGTAGACGAATGCGATGCCGAGGAACGCGACGCACGCGAACAGAAGTGCGAGAGTCTTGAGCAAGCGCATCATGATCGGAACGCCGTGCCTTTCCAGTTGCGGACGAGCGAGGCTGAGGCGTAGTAGGCGATGGCCATGATGGTGAGTACGGGATTGAATCCGCCGTTGTTGACGTGCACGCTGCCGTCGATGACGAAGACGTTGTCGACATCGTGGAGTTGGCAGTCGCGGTTGACGACGGAGCCGCGGGGATCGTTCCCCATGCGGCAGGTGCCGGCCTGGTGCTGACCGGCGGAGACGCTTTCAGAGTGCCAGTTCATGAGCGAGGTGTTGATCGCGCCGGATTCCTTGAGCCAGGCTTCTGCTCGCTTGGCCTGAACGTCACCGATCTCGAAGGTATGCGGGTGGACATTGCCTTCGAAGCGCGCGACGGGAAGACCCCACTGGTCGCGCACATCGGGATCGATGGTGACGCGTCCGGTTGCGGTGGGAATCTGCTGGGTCGGACCCATGACGACGATGGATTGTTTGTGCCAGTGACGCATGGCCTGCTTGTGGGCGAGTCCCCACCGCGGTGTGCCTGGTGGCATGCGATCGACCATGTGGATGGGAAGGCGGATGAATTCGTTGGCAAGCATGCCGCCGCCGCACAGGCCTGGCGTTCCGTGGTTGTAATCCATGATGGCGATGCTGGCGCCGGGACCGACGTCGTCGTAGGTTTCAAAGTCGAAGTAGCCGATGGCGCCGGTGTAGTGATGTCCCTGCAGGTTGCGGCCGACCTGGTCGTAGCGATTGCCGAGGCCATTGGGAAAGAGGCGGCTGCGCGAGTTCAGCAGGAGGCGCGCGGATTCGATGGCGGCTGAGGAGACGATGACGATGTCGGCGGGTTGCTGCTGGAGATGTCCGCGCTCGTCGAAGTAGGCCACGTCAGTTGCGCGGCCGCGATCGTCAGTGAGGATTTCCTTCACCATGCACTCGGTGCGGAGTTCGCAATTGCCGGTATTCAGGGCTATAGGAATTACGGTGTTCTGCGATCCGTTTTTTGCGTCGACTTCGCATGCAAATCCGCAGCACCAGCGGCAGCGCATACAGGGGCCGCGACCGTTGTAGGGCACGCTGTTGCGCAACATGGGCAAATGAAACGGATGAAGGCCGAGACGCTTTGCGGCAGGCTCGAGGATTGCGAATTCGCGGTTGGGCGGAAGCGGGGGCATGGGCAGTTCGCGACGACGCGGGCTGTGAAAGGGGGTGCCGGAGTAATCGCCCGAGACGCCGATTTCGTATTCAGCCTTATCGTAAAAAGGCTCTAGGTCGTCGTAGGTGATGGGCCAGTCTTCAAGCGAACTGCCGGCGGGCGCGCCGTAGGTGGATCGCATTTTGAAGTCCTGCGGCATGTAGCGCCAGGCTTGCGCGCCATAGCTCAGGGTGCCGCCACCGACACAAGCTGCGTTGTTCTGGTAGGCGCCTTCACTGGGCAGCACCGTGTGGGCGACGCCATTCTTATCGATCCAGACGCGCGGATTGCCTTTATCTTCGGGACCGAAGGCGTTGCCGAGCAGAGTCGTGCGCTGGTTGCGGAGGTCGTCTTTACGGCAGTCAGCCGGGGTGTACCATTTCCCGCGCTCAAGCAGAACGACACTTAAACCCGCTGTGGAAAGTTCTTTTGCAACGACGCCACCTGCCGCGCCGGCGCCGATGACCACGGCATTGACACGCTTCATAAGCGGTCACCTTTGCTGAGCGGAGGCGCAGTGCTGCGCAGGTCATATTGGGCGCGGCCGCGCAGAGGTGGCTCGGGAAGGCCCAGCATGTGCCAGCTTGCCGCATCGCGATTGCCGCCGTGGCGCGGGGAGCCGTAGTAGCCCTCCATGGTGTGCTGGCGGAGCAGCTCGAAGAAAGCGCGATCCTCTTTCTCGAGCGCGGTGACGATTTGGAGTTGTTGTACCGGGGTCGTATCGCCGGACGCGGAGCCAAAATGATTTCGGCTCATTGCGTCGACTTTTGCAAGGCCCACACGATATGTGTCCTGATGACGGCGATAATGGCGCGCGAGTTGACGGTCGATGTAGGTGACGACTCCCGCTTGGGATGCGCTGGGAAAACCGTCAGCGGGGATGATCCGATCGCAGAGAGCGGAAAGAATGCGCGCCTGGCTGTCGCTCAGGACATCCCATGCGGAGCTGGCGCTATGGCGACAGCCGATGACTGCAGCCGCGCTGCTGAAGGCTCCGGCTAATGCAAACTGTCGCCGAGTTAGAACTACTTTTGATGCGGGCCTGCGCATGGGCCGACCTCGAAAACACTATGGAAAAGATTGAGCGGGGTCGGGCTGGCCAACGCACGTTACCCATCACCTGACCATGCTCGGCGGCCAAGTGCTGAGTGGTCTGTGTTTCGAGTCACAAATGAAGCGAGACATTGAAGGGCGCACGCAAAAGTGAAAGGGCCATTCCGGAAAGGAACGGCCCTCGGTATGCGGTTTGCTGCCGGATCAGGGATGGATATTCTGACAGGCGGCAAGAGAAGGCGTCGGCCCTGGCAGGTAACAGGGCTGCCCGGCGCCCGGGATACGGCTGGAGATGTTGGCATTGCCCCGCGTGCCGTTTTGCGTGGTGACGCGCACGTCAACGATGTTGCCCTCAATCAGCACCGTGGTGTCAACGATGTCCTGATCGGTACGGAGGATGGTGAGGAAGGTGCTATCGGGCGATGCCACATAGACCTTGCCGTAGAGCGAATTGGAGGTCGAGACTACCGTTCGCGGGTGACCAGTGACGGCCAGGGTTTTCACTACGGTGTGGCTGGAAAGGTTCACAACGTGCACGGTACTGTCGGCCTGGTCCGCGGTGTATGCGCGGCTGCCGTCGGCCAGCACGGTAACGCTGGCGGGGTTATGCCCGACCGGAATGGTAAATGTCGTCCCAAACGTGGGGCTGTCATTTCCGAATACATCGAGGCTCACGTCAATGAGACTGATCGTGCCACCATCGTAGTCCGCCACGATGAGTTGCTGGGTGGCCGCAACGTACTCAGCATAGACGGGTCCTGCAACCGCAGGTACATTCGGTCCAGTCAAGCCAGCCGAGGTGGAGAGGGGCAGGCTGGGGTGGCAAGTGACGGGCTGGCCATTCTGGTTGGTGAAGGGTGTGCACTCGTCGAGAGTATTGTTCTGGCTGTTGATCACGGTCACTGTGTCGCTGCCGCGATTGAGCACATAGACGCGTCTGCCGTCGTTACTGGCGACGCCATACACGGGACACTTGCCGAGGGGGATGCGCGCGGAGATGGTGTAAGTGGCGACTTCAATTGAGTCGGCCTCGCCAACCTGCGAGACGGACGCTGGCGCATTGTTGCAGGCTACGTCGAAGGGCACGTTCTGGCTGATGGAGTAAATGTTCTGTCCAAGAGAACCCAGGCCCACCACGGAGATTGGAGTGGTCGCAACCGGAATGGCGAGTTTGAAGGCTTCGGCCGCGCCATTGATCGCCAGCACATTGATTTCGTTCTGGAACAGGTCGGGTGCCCACAGACCGGCAGTAGGCGAAAACAATCCCACGGTCTGGGCCGTCGTCGGCAAGGTGGAGTAGTAAACGTTCTTTTCCTGGGGCTGGGAAGCAGAGACCTGAAAATTGGTGAGCGTATGGTCGCTATTGGCGGTATACCCGTTCGCGCCGTTGGAATCGAGCGTAAACGCGAAGGGATTGGGCCCGATTGGGGCTTGGGTCAGAATGCTATCGCCGGAATAATCGATTACCGTGGCAACACCCGGGGAGTTCGCGGCCGGGGAGGAAACGACGACGGCGTATGAAGTGGGCTGTGCCCCCGGCCCGGTGGGGTTGATCGGGGTGATGACGGGCCGGTAAGAGTTACCGCAACCGGCAATGAAGGCGGCGACCGCAACTGCTGCGCCCGCTTGAACCAACCGCACGCGCGCCTGGCTTAAAACGTTGGAAAAAAGACTCATTCAGTTCTTTCCTGCTTACCTATCGATTGTAAATCAGCGAGCGGCTGAATCCGGGGTTCCCCGGTCGGCCGGTTCCGGGGAAGGTATTGAGGCGCCTCAACTTTGACGAAGAGACGCGATG
>NZ_JBARMD010000187.1:0-3549 GCF_049802275.1 Occallatibacter sp.
CAGGAAGCTATGGCGCCCATCGCGCGCGAGCATCACACCACGATTCTGAGCCGCATCAAGATCATGAGCGAGCTCGACATCGCCGAGCGCCGCGTGCCGCAGGACGGTCGCTTCCGCGTCCGCTACAAGGGCCGTCTCATCGATTTCCGCGTCTCCATCATGCCCACCGTGCATGGTGAAAATGCCGTCCTCCGCGTTCTCGACAAGGAGTCGATGAGCGAGAAGTTCCGCCATCTCACGCTCGACGTGGTGGGCTTCGCCGAAGAAGATCTGCGCCGCTTTCGCCGCTACATCCGCGAGCCCTATGGCATGGTGCTCGTCACCGGCCCAACAGGCTCAGGCAAAACCACCACGCTTTACGCCGCGCTCAACGAAATCAAGAGCGACGAAGACAAGATCATTACCATCGAGGATCCGGTCGAGTACCAGATCCGCGGCATCACTCAGATTCCCGTGAATGAAAAAAAGGGCCTCACCTTCGCGCGCGGCCTGCGCTCCATCCTCCGCCACGACCCCGACAAGATTCTTGTCGGCGAAATCCGCGACCAGGAGACGGCGCAGATCGCCATCAATTCCGCCCTCACCGGACACCTTGTCTTCACCACCGTTCACGCCAACAACGTCGTCGACGTCCTCGGCCGTTTCCTCAACATGGGCGTCGAAGCCTACAACTTCGTCTCCGCGCTCAACTGCATCCTCGCCCAGCGTCTGGTCCGCACCGTCTGCGAACACTGTGTACGCAACGTTTCTTACCCCGACGAAGTCCTGATCGCCAGCGGCATGAATCCCGCCGAATGGCGAGGTTTTGCCTTCCGCGAGGGCACCGGCTGCATCGAATGCGGCGGTACCGGGTATCGCGGACGTACTGCGATCCATGAGCTTTTAGACTTGACCGACCCCATCCGTGAGCTGATCCTTGAGAAGAAGCCGACTTCAGAGATCCGCAAGCTGGCTCAGCGCGAAGGCATGAGCTTCCTGCGTGAATCTGCCCTCGACCGAGTGCGTCGCGGGTTGACCACGCTCAAGGAGATCAATAAAGTCACCTTCATTGAGGCATCGCGATAGTGAGTCCTATCCTCGGCAGTTCAAATTCGGCAGCGCATCACAGCGGTCGCCCGCCCGCAGCCATCGAGCTCACCCCGGAAGGCGTACTGGCCGCGTCACTTCCTGGCAAAAATGAATTGCCGGTCTACGCCTTCGAGCATCTCCGTCCCGGCGTGCTCGTGCCCGGCATCAGCGAACTCAACATGAGTTCGCCCGAGGCTGTTTCTCTCGCCATCCGCAACGCGCTCGCCAGTGTCTCGCCGCGTAGCCGCTTCGTCACCGTCATCATCCCTGATACCGCGGTGCGCGTCTTCGTTCTCGACTTCGATTCCCTGCCCGCGCGGGCCAGCGAGGCAATCCCAGTTCTGCGATTCCGCCTCCGCAAAATGGTTCCCTTCGAAGTGGAGCATGCCGGCCTCAGCTATCAGATCCTCTCGCAGAGCAAAACCGAGGCTCGCGTGCTGGTCGCCGTGCTTCCCAGCAATATCCTTGAGGAGTACGAAACCGTGGTCCGCGCCGCAGGATACGAACCCGGCTCCGTCATGCCTTCCGCACTCGCCGCCCTTGCTACCCTTGAATCTTCTGATCCGCTGCTCGCCGCCTGTCTCAGCAGGGTGGCGATCACCACCTCGATCACCCGCGGTGATGATCTACTCCTTTACCGCACGCTCGACCTGCCTGACGATCCCGAGCAGCGTCTTCTTGAAGTTCAGCGCAGCGTTGCCGTCGCGGCAGCATACTATGAGGACAAGGTTTCAGTTTTGCCCAAGGAACTGTACTTTGCTGGCAACGGAACAGCCTCTGAATTCGAACACTGGTTTGGCCCTTCGGAGTTGAGGATCATTGATCTCGCACCTCGGCCCTCAACCGGCGTCGCAACGAGTCTGTCGAACATGGGCACCGCCGCCCTTACCGGAGCATTGGCAGGAGCCATATAGCGTGCGCGTAGCCATCAATCTCGCCTCGCGGCCATTCGCCGATCTCGCACCGGCGCTTAAGAACCTGCGCATTGCCATGGGGGTGCTGGCGGTTGCCGCGGTTGCCCTTGGGTTCGGCCTTCATGCTCTGTCTGACAAGGCCGAGGCTGCACGCGCCCGTGCGCATTCCCTCGACGGAAAAATTGCTCAGATCACGCAGGAGCGTCAGCTGTATCAGGCCATGATGCAGCAGCCTGACAACGCTCGCACCCTTCGGCAGGCAGAAAGCCTCAATCAACTCTTCGACGAAAAGTCCTTCTCCTGGACGCTGGCCATGGAGGATCTTGAGACTGTTCTCCCCGCAGGTGTGCAGGTCACGACGCTCGAGCCCACCATAAAGAATGGACAGATCTCTGTGCGCCTTCGCGTCGTGGGCCCGCGCAATCGCGATGTCGAACTGGTGCAGAATCTCGAGCACTCCCGCCACTTCCTGCTGCCACGCATCGTCGGCGAAACTGCCGAGGCCGAAGGCGGCCCGAACCAGCGCGCCGAACCTGTGAGTGCCTCGAATCGCGTCAACTTCGATATGCTGGCTGACTACACGGCGGGCAACCCTGAAGAACGCAAACAGGCCAAAGAAATAGCGGCCACTGCGGCAAAAACACACGGCAAAAGCAATCCAGATGACACGTCGCCGCAAACGGGCCGCGCGCCCTACACCGGCATGCCTCGGCCGCACGCACCCGTCCAGCCTTATCGAGGAGTGCCGCGATGAGCCCGAATCCAGTTACTACGCGCGAGCGGCTGTCCTCCCCGTTGACCTGGCACTATGTCGGCCTGGCCGTCATGATCCTGATTGTTGCCATTCTCGCAGTCCGTCTCGGCCTGGATTGGTCCGCAACAGATTCAAGTTCGAATGATGCCCTGGTCAACAAGCAGATCGAACTCAAAACCCTCGAAGTGCAGACCGCTCCCCTGCGCGGGCTCGAGGGACGCGTGAAAGATTCGCGTGTGCAGATCCAGGACTTTTACGCCAAGCGCATCCCAGCCAACTACTCATCGATCCTTACTCGCATAGGCGAGTTGGAAGTGAAGTCGGGCGTCCACCTCTCACGCGTGGGATATTCGCAGGGCGCAAGCGCGGGCGATCTGACCGAGATTTCGATGGACGCGGGCATCAGCGGCGAATACCAGCAGATCATGCACTTTGTGAATGACCTCGAACGCGACAAAACGTTCTTCGTCATTCGCGCCATGGCCTTCACCGGGCAGCAGGGTGGACTCGTAAACCTGCGCCTGCGTGTATCCACCTGGCTCCGTCCCTCCGACGTTCCCAACGGCCTGCCGCCCACGTCGTCTGAAACACCTGCAACCGCAGTACCTCAGGCACAGGAGGGCGAGTAGCATGGCCATCCCTCTTGGTATCGAAAACAAACGCCAGGTTTACATTGTGATTGCTCTCGCAGCCATCATCGTCTGCGCCGGCGGATACGAACTCTACAACTCCTTCGGTACCCCGTCTACACCCACCGTGGCCACGTCCGCACGACCCACGACAGGAGCCCGCACCGGCACTGCGAGCCAGCGG
>NZ_JBARMD010000188.1:0-2821 GCF_049802275.1 Occallatibacter sp.
CGGTTGCGCTCAGCTTTACCAGGGCATCCAGATCGTGCTGAGCCTGGTCCCGTTCAAGCTTGTCGCGAGCAATCTCCGCGGTCACCCCTTGCCGCTGCTCCAGGGTGCCATTTTGCGTGGTCGCTTCGAGGTTCGCCTGGGCTGACTTCACCGCGCTATCCGCACTCGCCAGCTTTGCCCGGGCGTCAATATCGTCCAACTGCATCAGCAGCTTTCCTGCCGGAACTGTATCGCCGGCTTGGACGTACACCGCCTTCACAGTCGCTGAAATGGGGGCATGAATCTCAATGGGTTCGACCGGTTCGACCTTGCCATTTGTACTCGTGGTTGTGGCCAGGGGCTCCTTCGACACCTCCGCAGCACGCACGGGCAGCCGATCGCGGGTAAGAGATCGAGCGACAAAATAGACCAGAATAAGGACCAGGACCACACCAAACCAGAGCCATTTGCGGTCCAATTGCTTTCTTTCCGTAACCATGCAGGCAACCTAAGCCAGTATATAAGACGCTGTGCAAGCCCTTAAGAAGCAGAAATTTGCACGAATACGAAGTAGAAACTTGCATGACGGACTGTTCATATAGATCCCTCGTACAATGAAAATATGTCTCAGCAACCCCGCTACACCGACGATCACGCCAAGGCCGGACTCGATTTTGCCTTCCCGGAGATCGAGACCTGGCAAAATCAGTTTCCCGGCTACGAAATTGTCATCGACGATCCAGAATTGACGTCAGTCTGCCCCAAGACCGGCCTGCCCGACTTCGGCTCGCTCTCCATCCGCTACATGCCCCGAGGTCGCTGCCTTGAACTCAAATCGCTCAAGGAATACCTCTTCAGCTACCGCAATCTCGGCATCTTTCAGGAAAACATCGTCAACCAGGTCCTCGAAGACGTAGTGAAAGCGAGCGACCCCGTCTGGGCCGTAGTCCGCGGCGAATTCCGCCCCCGCGGCGGCATAGCGACAACCGTAGAAGCTCGCTGGCCCCGCCCCAAGGAGTGAAGTGCCGGCGCAAGCCGTTCACAGTCTCCGTCCAAGCAGCGATTCAAGGCCAATCGTCTTTAGCAACTGCTTTTCCAACTAACCGGCGCGCCCTGGCTGATCCGTGGTCTCTTCCGGAAAGCTGGCGCAATGCTTTTCGTTCCTCATATGAGTTCAGTACACGTATGGATTGTTGATCCTCAGGTCATGGGCATTTAGAGCCGCCAGTGCGACGAGGCGTGATGGAGGGTGGTCTTATTTAGCGTTAAGTAATGACACCAATGGGGAGTATTGTTTTGCGCTATGGCGATGTAAGGTTGGACCGTGGCAACGAGTTCCCAGGCCGCTCCAATCGCGTCGGCAAATGCCGAAAGCTCATTCTCAGCCATGCTTCGTAATGGCCTGAGTGAAGCGGCCAAGGTCTGGACACTCTGCCTTGAACGTTTGCATTCGGCTATCAACGGCATGCGCAACTTGCCGATCAGGCAGTCGCCGGGCACGATCGCAAGCAAGCAGAACCTCGTCGACCAGAGTGAACGAGCATTCGTCGCACCGTCAATGACGTTCTCCAAGAGACCGCATAACAAGATTGGATTCGCGTCTGCCTGGGTGTGCGAATGTGGCAATTTTTCGGTGTTGCGGCTGTGTGGCCCGAGTCATGAGGCAGAAGTGGAGCGGCAATGCCCCGCATGCGGCGGAACGCAGCGGATCGCCTATTGCCGGCTGTTGTGCGAGCCGAGACACGACACGGCGGCCGCTCCAGGGAAATGGGTCTATCCGGAAGTCGCGGTGAAATCCAGTAAGACCGACGAAGCGGCTGGACGGGATTACGACTGGTCCTTCTATGACCCCATCTACTTCCAGGGCGAACGCGACCGCCATTCGTCAAGTTCTGCTCTTGCACTCCTCTCTTAGAGCACCTTCCTCTCCGCGTGCTCAGTTGCACCAAACTCGTTGAGGTCACCAACTCTCAACTTTCGCAAACCGCTGGGTTTTAAATTCCCGTCAATGACAACAAGTCACATTGCGCATCAAGAGTGAGTTCTGCGCTTTGGAAAATGATAGGTACTGCTAAACGCTTATCGCACACAATCCGCGTTCCACTTAGAACTACCACTTATACAGGAAACTACATCGGTTAACTGTTGCTGTACGTGTCGCCCCCAAAGTTGGTCTTGGCGCGCCGGACAATTCACTCGTTCCCCACGTCAAGCACGGAAAGACCATCTCTTCGACTAAACCGCTGATTACACTCCCGAGATTCCTTCACCTCCTTTGCAGGTAATTATTCCTCTCGGGCGCATAATCATCCTGAAGTCAAATTCCTGTACGAGGACTCTCCGCCGATGCCGTCTAGATGCCGGAAAGTTTCGTTCGCAGCTTACCGGTAGTCGCTATCTCCTGTGATTTCAGATCTCTACGGCTAAGTTCAATGCTGCCAAATGTTTGCAACCCTACCCTGCTGTAAGCTGATGAAAACAAGACGTCTGCTTCAAGAGATAGGGATATAGGGGTATCAGGCGAAATCTTGCCAGAAATAGCGGTCCGCGCCGAGCCAAGGTAATCTGAGCGCGAAGTTCACCGAAATCGAACAGCCGGACATAACTGCAAGTCGGAAGCAAGCAGGCGAGGACACAACTTGGCGACCCTCAATGCAACACCCCGCACGCGCATCAGTCCCGCCTTTGCGACGCTAATCCTCCTCATCGCCCTCAACCTGCTCAACTACATCGACCGCTATATCCTTCCCGGCGAACTCTCCCTCGTCCAGGCCGAATTCAACGCCACCCGCGAGCAGATGGGCGCTCTCACCACGGCCATGTTTTTCGTCTACATGCTGGC
>NZ_JBARMD010000189.1:0-6704 GCF_049802275.1 Occallatibacter sp.
TTGAACGCGTTGCTCGACATGACGAAGGAAGCAGAGGAACTGGCTTGTGATGTTGAGAAATCGGAACGCCTCAGATCGCTGGTCGTAGAAATGAGGAACAAGGCAAAGGATGAGCGCAGGGGGTTGAAACGAGATCGACAAATAGAGACGAGCTTTGAATTGTGCATGATCGGAATCCTGGAGGAATTGGATTTTGGCAGGACATCATGGCAAAATGTCATCGGCTTGGAGGCGAGATTGGGCCGTATCCGTGAGGACATCGACCGAACGATCCAAGAGATCAAAGCCAACCGTTTGATTATGTAGCCAACCGAAAGGAAGTATTTCATGGAGCAGAGTCGAAGCCAGAAAATCGCCGATCTTGAGACGGCCCTCACTGTGCTCCATCGACGCGAAATGCGTTTGCGGTCGATATTGTCTTCCGCTCTTGTTGCTCCTGAGAATCGACGAGTTGCGCATTTAGAGCTGGAGACAGTCTTGCAAGAGACCCGGGAAATCGAAGATAAAGTGTCCAAGCTGGAGAGGACTCGATGAGGCAAATCCCTCACAGACGGCGCCGAGGATGCGGGAGAATCGGAGGCGAGGACATTCGAGGTAAACTCGCAAATTAGATGTTCTCATCCATCACTTTCCGGTGCCAATTGCCCTTCCCAATCATCCAGCACTAGCGCACAACTTTCTCCAGAATTGATCTCGCCAGCTGTTCGGTTACTGCATTCTTTTTTAGCTTTGTAAGTGACCCGTTGACAGGACCGTACATTCTGGAGATCATTGGACCGACCTCCCCGAAAATCACGAGCATGACAGTTTGCGCTGTCGGAGGGAAAGCCGTGTCAGCGGATCGAACTATCAGTCCCCAGCGGTCGAATACAAGTGAATTTGCACGTGAACGGGATATAGAAGAAATTGTAGGGCGTCTGATTGGGAAGCGCGGCTACTACTTCGCGATTGACGAACTCTTGGGCGCACTCAATAGTCTCGCCATAATCTCATTGGCCGATCCCCAGAATCGGACCAACGAGCGAGAACTCAGAATGTGGGCATGTGCAATCAAGGGCGCAATCCAAAGACAGGAGGACGCAAGTACATTCGAGAAACAAATCAGCGAGTCCGACCCAATCAGGGTGAGGGGAATGGGCATTCGGTTGGATTGACGGACGTACTGAGTGGCTGTGCTTAGAAGGTCCGAAACAGAGAAGGTAAAGAATCCGGTTTAAGCATGAGTCTTCGTTGAGACTACGAAACGTACCCGGATACCGGGCTGCAGAAACGAGCGCTTTGGGCTTCGTTGATTTGGCGAAGAATAATGTCGCGGATTTTGGGGGCAGCTTCATCGTCTAGGCCCAGATGCGAATACTCTTCCATCACTTCAAGAGCGCGGGTGAGATCGTTCACGAGTTTCCGATTCGGTTTGGTCCTCGACATGGCACCATTCTACCCTCGCCCCAAGTCGATTCTTCAGCGAGGTTTGACGAGAAGGAAAGGAATGAGTTGTGGTCAGGAACCTGTATCATCACCCTAGCGGCGCAGTTCACTACAACGTTCATTTCAAGAGCGGGAGCCTTGAGAATCGAGTGACTGAACGTGTGATTCGCGGCCTGCGACCAGTGGATATCGATTGGATTTGGATCGTCGAGCTTCGACGTCGGGCGACTCCTGATGAGATTTGGAAGCTGTGCAAACTCGTTCACGATCGTTGAGCCATTGGTTCACATCCAGCAAAGAAGCTTCTTCGGCTCGAGTCGTCTGACTCCGTTTCGTGAAATGGCATTAAACAGAATTTGACTTGACTCCATACCCGCTATCAGCGACGATTTGCACACCCGAACTACTAAGCCTATCGAGGCGGTTGCCCGAACATGGGTGACTGCCTCCCGCCTACTTGGGCTATTGTCAGGCCATCATGCGGCCCCATTTCTGTTTTGGAAGGAGAGGCGATGCCCTCTTCCGAAGGCCGGAGGTTCCCCCACCGGTTCATTCCAGCTGGATGTGTCGACTCCATCTGCCCGCGCTGCTTTGTCACGGCTGCTACTGCCACAAATGAAGCCGAGTTGGTGCTCAAAGAAGAGCAGCACGTCTGTGACCCATTTCTGGTTACCCATTACGAGTTCTTCAAAAAAGTGCCGCGATCCGAAACCGAACAGATCAGTCGTGACCCGTTTATGAGCCGAAAGTCAACCGATTGACCTTTCGCCCAAATCGGTTCACACTCTTTGCACTAATCCCCCAACGATTGGACGGGTCTATGGATTTCGTTGATAGGGAGTTGACGTGTGTTCAATGCGGCTCGATGTTTGCTTTTTCGGCGGACGAACAGCGATTCTTTCGTGAAAGGGGATTCATAAACGATCCCAAACGGTGTAAGCAGTGCAAAACAAAAACGGCGATTGGACGGCGGAAAATTGAAACCCGGGTTAAGTGCTCCGAGTGCGGCATCGATAGCACCGTCCCATTCAAGCCAAGAGGGACGAGGCCAGTGCTTTGCAGAGTCTGCTTTGCAAAGCAATCTGAACAGCCCCAGACGGGAATCTCGCTGGTAAGACCCGCCGATCCAACCGAGTGATGGGAATCACATCTTTTGACTCAACTCTGCCCTGTAATGGAAAAATGTCGATCCCTTCGTTGGAAGCCATCGTTGACCCTGAGTTGGCACAAAAGGTCATTGGCCGGTCTGCAGTGATCATCCCTCAAGCCGGAATCCTATTCCATCAAGGCCAACCGGCTGACTGCTTGTACTTCGTGAAATCGGGCGGAGCCAATTTGACGATGCAGGCAGGAGACAAGGAATTCAGGATTCGAGCATCCCAGGGTTCGCTACTTGGTATTCCTGCGATAGTTGGGAATCAGCCCTACTCCATGACGGCTACGGCATGTCGGGATGCGGAGGTTTTCAGACTCAGTTCGGTCGCTTTCAACGACTTGATAAAGGCCGAGCCGAAGATGCAGCAAGCCGTGCTGCGAATCCTTGCAGGTGAGGTCAGGGTTGCGCGTCAGGCGCTGTCTGATCTGTCGTTGTGGTCAGAGTGAAACCTTAAACGTATCCTTTCTCCCTCAGCAAATTGGCACGTTCCGGTTGGCTTGCAATGGCAACCGCCGGGGCTTACTGAATTCGGCTTTCCTGTGTCGGATGGGGAACCGATTATCTTTCTCGAAAAGGCCATAATCCTAAAATGGAAGAGATTCCAGTCGTTCCGCGCATCATCGAAGCGTTGAGGATGAAAGACGGCATAATCATCACGTTCGAGAATGGCAAACACGCCAATTATCCGGCAAGTCTCCTCTATTCCATGCTTCCCAAAGCAGCCGATATGAATGGAGACTTGATCGACTCCGAGTCGGCCCTCCATAGAACTCGCCCTCCAAAGGTCTAACGGAACTTGTCGTAAGAGACTAGAATCTCCGCACGCACCCTTTCCCAGAGCTGCAAATGCGATATGACGTGAATAGCTTTCCGGTCTCTGCGAGGTGCCCACTGTGTGGCGAACAAATGCCGCAAGGCATACCGCGCATCTTGAACCCAGTCGACAACGACGCGTGGTTCGCGGCACAGGAAGAGGCGAATTCTCCAGTTGCAATTCGCTTGCGCAAGGGATCACAATTACCGCACATCCGCACCAATCACGGCTCGTGCGGAATCCCCTGTACCGCAGCCCGTGATTCCAATGAGCCCCATGGACTCGCGACACACCTTTAAGATCACGGCTATTCGAGCGCGGATTGAGCTTTGCGAGGCCGAACGCCGTCGGATTTTGAACATGATGACGAACTCCCAAGTAGACCTCGCATGGATTTCTGAGCGCATGGATAACATCCAGAAAGATTTGCGCCTTCTCCACCGCGATCTGGAGGCGCAAGAGAAGCGGTCGGATGAGTGGAACTGATTGACCCAAATCCCAGTCCGCCGAAACCGCGAAGGCTGCTATGCGGTTGGGCAGGCGGCGAGGATACGGCTGCGATAGGCGAGTCCGGTCACTGAATTCGGGAGGTGTTCAGTCTCTCTCGGATTGTGACCACGGCGTCAGAAGTGATAAGCCGTCTACTGCAGACGAGACATCGTGCCATGTGCTCGACATAGTCGTGGCGAGCTTTAATCAGCTCTGAGTGTGCGAGGTGTGCTTCTTCTTGGAACTCGTGGACCTGTGGAAGTCCGACCGGAATGAGTTCCAGAGCCTGTTCGTATGCGTCGAACCAGCCCCATTGCTTCAGTGTGTGTCCTTCGACGCCGTCGTCCGCCGTGATGGACGACCGGCGCTCGGGATCACTGCGTTCAGGTGAGGGGTCAGCCCTACAGTTACTCAGCCGACGCCTCGTGAGAAAACCTTAGCGCAACGGGTTATTCGTGACTGCACCGGCTAAGCTGCGGACCTGAACGGTACCCGCCCCAGTGGAAAGTTGCGCCCAAGTGGGAGCGATGGTGTGCGTCTCGCCGGTGTTGATTTCGACCGGCTGGCTTGTGAACTCGACGGTCTTGCCTTGAGAGTCGATCGTTGACAGGCCGAGCGTGTAGCTGGTCGCGGGACCCTCATGCGTGTATGTAAACGTATCGCTGGCCGGATTGTAGGCAAAGTTGACGGCCACCCCGGCGGGGGCGGTGGTTTTGAATGTGCCGGTACGTGGCATCTTGCTGGCTGTAGCGTGGCCGAGGATAGCGATGTTCAGCTCTTTGCTTTGATCGGCGGTGAAGCCAACTTGTCCCGTATCAACCGTGATGAGATCGGTCGCTCCCTGAGCGGTTGGGACGTTCGAGAGACTCACTCCTCCTCCGCCGCCAAGCAGGTAATGCGAGTAATTGCCGGTGGCCTTGCCGGTGATTGTATGTATCAGCACCCCGGAGCGATTGCTTACAAATGCAGGCGGAAGGGCCTTACCCAGGCCGCCAAGGTTCGGAATGCGCCGCACGCCGGAGAGCATGGTGTTGGGGTCTTGATTCCACTGCCCATTCGAGAGCAGAGTGTGCCCCTGGCCATCGCTGACCTGGCTGACGCCGGCATCGCCGCCCACGAACCAGACCAGCAAACTGCCCACGACAAGAGCGCCGGCGATCATTTCCGCCCAGGGAAACGTCGGCTGCAAACCGATCGACTTGCCCGGTATGACCGTGAGGCTGCCGATGCCGCCGGTCCAGATGGGGAGAGCGAAGAACTCGTCGGAGTGATCCAAAGTCCAGGTTCCGTTGCTCGTGACGCTGAGGACGCTTTCGGCGGAAACAGAGGCGCGGGTGCTGGAACTGGAATCCTCACCGGGAGTAAATGGGACGTTGGGGTTATAGAGCAGGACGTCGAAGTTGCCGTTGCCGGTATCGACGATCCCGTAACCGACCACGGCGTGTCCATCGCCATTCGCTTCCATGCTGACGATCGCCCCAACCCCCGCGGTGAAGCACTGCTCGAGGTAACTTCTCAGTTGCGCCGCCGAAGTGATGTTGATGTGGAACGAGAGGAAGGCGTTGAGAGCTTCCTGGCTCAACTGCGCCAAATGGCGCTGGTGAACGAAGGTGGCAAGTGCCGGATCGACGTTCTGTCCATTTCCCATGGCCGGGCCGTTGAGTAACCAGACGTTCGGCGCGGGCGGCCCGTTGGGTTCAGCGCCCACCGGCTGCATCTGATATGCGCCGAATGCCTCAGCGCCGTCGGCAAATTGAATGCTCGACAGGGACATTCCGAAGCACTGTCCGCCGCCGTCCAGGAACGCGTTGGCAAGCGTAATGAAGAGATTCACGAACGGTCCGGCGATGTTGACGCCGAGCACGTCGTAGGTTGTTTGGCCCGCACCAAACAATCCGGTCGCGTCGGCATAGGCGTACGAATCGCCCGCCACCTTGTCTTGGTAGAGCCCAGTGTTGTCCCACGATAGCCCACGCGTGTTGCGGAAGTTATCAATCGGGTAGTTGAATTTTCCGATGACCTGCCCTGTGGGAGAAGTAATCGTCAAGAGACCGCTGGCCGCTGTTGGCGGCACCACGGCGGAGAAGGTCAACGGAGGAGTGGGGAAGGTGACGCCAGGCGGAGCCCACGGTGCGGCAGGCGTGAGCGGCACCGGCTTATCCACGCCGAAGGTGACCGTACTGCCGGCCACCAGCCCATCGGCGGTGATGGTCACCGTTGTGCCCGGAGCGCCGAGCATCGGCACCTGGCCGACAGCCGGAGTCACATTCAGACCGCTGAGAGAGGGGAGCACGTTGAAATTGACGGGACTGCTCACGACGCCGTCCGCCGTCCTGCGGATGGCAACGGTGATGAATCCGCTCGCCTGAGCGCTCGGGATGGTGAGATTCACCTGGCCGGCGGCAGGGAAGTTGGCAGCCACGGTCTGGCCGTTGATTAACGCCGTGTCGCCGGGACCAAAGTTGTTTCCCGTGCCGCTGATCGCGCTTCCTGCAAAGCCCTGGCTGGGAGTGATGGTGTACAGAACGGGTTGCGTTAATTCCTGCAACCACTCCGCCGGGGTGATGATGTCGGGGGTGATCAGGCCGCTGTTGCCGTTCGGCCCGTCGCCACCTTGATTGCCGACCCCTCCCATTTGCCCCTGAGATCCAGGCCCGTAATTGTTGCATCTACCTGCACCGCCGGGTGTGCCGGCTTGACCGCCTTGACCAGGACCTCCGCCGCTTGCTCCCGGGCCTGGGTCTCCTCCGGCCCCACCCGAAATATTGATGCTCCATGACTGAGTGAGCAGATGCTGGTTCCAGTTGTCCTGCGTTGTGG
>NZ_JBARMD010000190.1:0-7984 GCF_049802275.1 Occallatibacter sp.
AACTTCATGCTTCACTACAACTTCCCGCCGTTCTCTGTTGGTGAAACAGGACGTATGACGGGCACGGGTCGTCGTGAGATCGGCCACGGTGCACTGGCGGAGCGCGCTATCTCTGCGGTTCTGCCGAGCGCGGATGAGTCGCCCTATAGCATCCGCATTGTGTCTGACATTCTCGAGTCCAACGGTTCTTCGTCGATGGCGTCAGTTTGCGGGGCGAGTCTTGCCTTGTACGACTCAGGCATTGCATTGAAGGGTTCAGTGGCCGGCGTGGCGATGGGCCTGGTGAAGGAAGGCGATGATTACGCCATCCTCACGGATATTGCCGGAGCAGAAGATCACTACGGCGATATGGACTTCAAAGTTGCCGGAACGCGGAAGGGAATTACCGCCCTTCAGATGGACATCAAGATCGGCGGTTTGACTCGCGAGATCCTGCAGCAGGCGATGGAGCAGGCGCGCCGTGGGCGCCTTTTCCTTTTGGATAAGATGGACGCCGTGCTTGACGGGCCTCGCACGGAGCGCTCAGCGTATGCACCGCGTATCGAGACCGTGATGATTCCGACGGACAAGATTCGCGACCTGATCGGCAAGGGCGGGGCAACTATCCGCGGCATCATCGAGCAGACTGGTGCGAAGATCGACGTGGACGACACAGGCAAGGTCAGCGTTGCCTCAAGCGATGCCGAGGGTCTGAAGAAGGCGCTCGAGATCATTGGCAACATCACGGCTGTGCCGGAGATTGGCAAGGTCTATCTCGGCAAGGTTGTTCGTCTCGCGGAGTTCGGCGCGTTTGTGGAGCTTTTCCCGGGCACTGACGGGTTGCTTCACATTTCGGAAATCGCAGAGCATCGCGTGAAGGAAGTAAAGGACGAGCTACGCGAGGGCGATCAGGTGATGGTGAAGGTTCTCGCCATTGAAGGCAATCGCATTAAGCTTAGCCGCAAGGCGCTCATCCGCGAGCAGAAGGCGAAGCTGGCGCAATCGGCTCCAGTTGCCGAAGCTCCGGAGCCGGTCGATGATGGTGGGGCGGAAGCAGCGCCAGCGGCACCGGCGCGTCCTCGCCATGAATTCGACGAACGTCAGCCGCGCACCAATCAGAGCACGATTCTGATTGAGGGCGGGGAAGACTTCGACGATGACGACGAAGAGGGCGAGGAGATCGACGAGGAGAACGAGCCAAACTTCAATCGCGCTGATGGCACCCCAGTGCCAGTTGGCCAGGTTGCAGGTGGAGCGCCCCGGCCAGCTGGAGCTGTCGGTGCAGGTGGTGCGAAGGACAACAATCGCCGTCGCCGTCGCCGTCGTGGTGGACGAGGTGGACAGGGTGGCGGTGGCGGCCGTTAATTCGGCTCGCTAGCCAAAGCACTCGCAGGACAAAATGCCCGAGCCTTATGGCTCGGGCATTTTTATGTTTCGATTCAAATAGCGATGCAGCTCATCTTCGACCGACCTGTAAGTACTGACAGTAGATTTGGCGATATATCGCCGATAGATTCAACACTTGAGAAGAGGGATCAATCTTTATGCAGTGCTCGAAGCGGGAGTTGTGTTGTCTGGGGATACTGGCATCATTGCTGGCTTTAGTGATGCCTCTTGTCGCGCAGGATACGCCGGTCAATCCGGAGGGGACACAGGTTGCGACGCAGGAGACGCCGGCCGCTGCGGCAAATTCTGATGCGCTCAGAAAAGCCGCGCAGAATCCAGTGGCAAGCCTCATCAGCGTTCCGATTCAAGACAACTTCAACACCGGGATCGAACCGGGATACCGCACGCAGAGCGTCTTGAACATTCAACCCGTAATTCCGCTGAAAGCCAGCGAGAACTGGAACCTGATCATACGATGGATTACTCCGATCATTTACCAGCCTCTTCCCGCGTACTCCCCCGCACCCCAGGTTGGCGTTTCCGGCCTGGGCGACATGCAGCCCACCTTCTTACTCTCTCCGAGCAAACCACACAAGTTGATTTGGGGTGCAGGTCCGATCTTTCAAATTCCGACTGCGACGAGCCAGTACACAGGACAGGGGAAGCTTGCTGTTGGACCGAATGTCGTCGCTCTGGCGATGCCCAGAAGTTTCGTGCTGGGCGTACTCGTCAACAACATCTGGTCGATCGCCGGTAGTGGCAGCCGTACAGACGTCAATCAGATGCTGCTGCAATACTTCATCAACTACAACATGAAAAAGGGCTGGTACCTGACCTCGCAACCGATCGTCACCGCTAACTGGAATGCAGCTAGCGGAAGTGTGTGGACTGTGCCGTTCGGCGGCGGCGTTGGAAGAATCATGAAACTGGGGTTTCAGCCGGTAAATATCAGTGTTCAGGCTTATGGCAACGCTGCATATCCTTCTCAAGGTTCGACCTGGGGGGTCCGGGCATCCTTCGCATTGCTGTTTCCCAAGCTGACGAAGGATCAGCAGAAGATGATGATGGAACAAAAACTGAAAGAACTGAATGAGACGCCACCACCACCGGCGCAGAAGAAGTAGCTGAGTGTTGCGGACGAGTGCGATGAGTACAGACCACTTCGCCGGAGAGAATGAGACAGGGAACGGAATTCTGGACACGACGATGTGGCGCAGCCAGCTGGCGCGAATGAGTGGTGTGTTGGATGAACGGCAGAATAAAGGGATGAAATAGAGTCTGAGCTAGAGCTTGGGCGCGTTTGCAATCATCTTGAAGCCTTCATTCTCTTTGCTGTGAAACTCCGGCAAGGGTTCCGACTTTACCGGGAGTCGTTCGGCGCTGGTTTCGCGCGAGACGTTTTTGTCGTCGTACATACGCAAGTCAGCGGCGATACAGAGGCCTTCAAGATCGGCTGCATCATCGGGGAACACGGCCACGCCAATGCTGGCTCCGACCTTCAACGTGTGTTGCCCCACTTGCAGCGGCTGGTCGAGCATTTCCATCAGCGAAGTCGCAACGAGCCTCGCATTGGAGCGATTGGTTGGCTCTTCGAGGATGAGCGAGAACTCGTCGCCACCAGTGCGCGCCACCGTATCGGAGCGGCGCACGCGGCTCTGGAAAATCGTGCTGACTCTCTGGAGCAGGAGATCGCCTGCGTGGTGCCCCAGGGTGTCGTTGACCTGCTTGAAGTGGTTGAGATCGATAACCAGCAGGGCAGCCTTTGATTCCATACGCCGGGCGCGCTCGAGCGAGATGGCCAGCCTGTCGAGGAACAGGCGGCGGTTGGGTAGCCCCGTCAATTCGTCGTGAAGCGCCAGGTATTTGTTGTGTTCGATCTGATCCTCAAGCAGGAGCAGAATCATGCCGACGGCTACTACGTATTTGGGAAGATTCCAGACCTCGCTCTCGATTTGCGGATGGGGCACAAACACGGTGGCGAGTGGTGACAAAACGAAAACGGCGGCCCAGCCGAGAAAGCCAGCGACCGTGATCAGAGAGCCCGCGCTTCCGCGTCCCCGGTAGCTGTACCAGACATGAAGGCAGCAACTAAAGTAGACCGTGAAAAGCACCGCGTTGGAAGCGAACATGGGTCCGGTGACGGGCCGGTTCTGCACGGCCAGCAGAAATACGGCGAGCACGCTGTAGATGCCGACGAGCAGCCAGCGCAGCAGGTGGGTGAAATCGCGCCGTGCGGTCAGGGCGATAGTCATGGGCGCCGCGCCGAAGAAAATGGCGGCAGAATTGAGGGCCCAAGCAGGCGTTCGATCAAATCCGATGAGGACGAGGTAGAGGACGTTCGTGGAGAGAACAGAGATCAACATCCAGCGGCTGGAACGTTCGGTGCGATAAGGAACCGAAGCCCACATAAAGAGCACACCCGCAGCGGCGAGAGACACCATTCCTATCTCGAGAGCGAGAAAGCCCCAGATGCCGGGCGCCTGCACGAAGATAAATGCGGCGAAGTGGAGCGCAATCAGAACCCAGCCGGTCAACCAGAGGCGCGAGGCCGTGGTTTGGCCACGTCGTGCCACGGACGCGAAAGCGCACGTAAGCACAGCAACCGCAGCCAGGTCTGGGAGCTTACTCCAATCCACAACGATTCCCTCGATTCGAAACCGCCCTTCCTCAGTTTAGTCGCGCTTTCATTTAGGATTCATGGTTATTACCCTTTTGTTGTATGACGCTGGGGGTTCAATTGAAACTTGCGTAACCTTGCGTTCGGGCGCAAACCATTGATCCTTTGGGTTACCGGATGGAATTTGAGTGAAGTGCATCACATTCCCTCCACTATGCTGAAAACGATGGCGACCAGCCTCTACATCGTCGTGGAAGGGGAAGACCCAGGTTTCGACATCTTCGTGAACGGCAATGCACTGGCCAGGAACGAAGATGCCCTGGAGCGACTGGCGGAAGCGCTACACGTTGCGCCCCTGTTGCAATTCTTCTCTGCCGATGAGAATTCGATGTGCCTGCTGCTAGACCAGGGCGCCGGTGATCCGGAATGGGCGCTCAATTTGCCCGAGCCGCAGTGGTTTGATCCAGTGGACGGACTTGCGACCATTCGTGCGCTGATTCGTTTTCTGGTGGAGGCGCCGGTTTCGTTTGGGTCTGAAACGATGCCGGTTCTCGGCGAGTTGCGGGAATACGAGCGCGTGTTGGAGAAGGCACGCATGCACAAGCTGCGGTGGCACCTGGCAGTTAGCTGGCGGTAGTGAATCTGGAACAAGGCCAGCACTCTGGATTACTTGTCAGGTCACTCGGGCCCGCGGGCTCCGTCGGGGTGTGATTTCCTGCCCACCAGGTCAATCTCGCCTGTCGTGACATGTGCATGCAATCGATATTCGCCGTCTGATGCAGTATTCGTGATGCTGCGGAAGAAGCCACCCTTGTCAGCGTTGTACATCGGCGCTCTCACTTCCCCGATTGCCACCGATGCATTGACGCTGCGGTAATTCCATTCGTGCGCAGAAGAGACCGTAATCTGGCCTGCATAGAGATCGATATCCTTGTCGCCCTTGATCTCCTCCACTTTCACCTCACCCGCAGGCATGTACACTCGCAGGTTCGTTTTCCACGGAACCTCGACTCTGACCTGAAGGTTATTGTCGTGCCTCACATGGCTCCCCTCGATTGTCAGTTTGCCACCGTCTGAGTTTGGAGAGAATTGAAGGAGGATGTGGGGAGCCGCGTCCTGGTTGTCGCCGCCGTGACACGTGATGTGGATCGTCTCTTGATCGGTTCCAACAATTTCGAGACCTGCTGGTCGCGAGTCGATTGTGAGAAGCGCGCTGGAGCGGAGCGGGGCTGTGAGCGTCTGATCACATGGGACTTTTGTCTCTGCGAGCCCGGCAAGATTACAGGCAAATAAGGCCGCGCCTGCGACGGCACAGACGAATCTCATGATGCTACCTACGTAATTGCGCGAGAATAGTTCCCGAAGCGGCAATTTGCAGGCGAATGGAAGGCATTGGTCTGAGGATCCAGAGAAGCAGATTCTTCGCTCACCACCCCCGAACCTACCCCAAAGAGCTATCGCTCTCTGGGGCCCCTGGTACGTTCGGGGCCCCGTTCTCTCAGAATGGCACTTCCGGTTTTAATCCGCGAACTGCCAGAGACTGGATCTGAATTCGTCGTTGGAAGTGGACTCAGCTGAAGACGTTGCCCATGCGACGGATCTGGGCGCCTACGCTTTCGAGCTTTTGTTCGATGCGTTCGTAGCCGCGGTCCATGTGGTAAACGCGATCGAGGATGGACTCGCCATCTGCGACGAGGGCTGCGAGAACAAGGGATGCGGACGCGCGGAGGTCAGAACACATCACAGCCGCGGCGGAAAGCGGTGCGGGACCGCGGACAGTGGCGGTGCGGCCGTCGACCTTGATGTTGGCGCCCATGCGGACGAGTTCCTGCACGTGCATGAAGCGGTTCTCGAAGATGTTTTCAGTTATCTGGCTGACGCCTTCGGCCTGGGTTGTAAGCGCCATATACTGCGCCTGCATGTCGGTGGGGAAACCGGGGTATTCTTCTGTGGAGATGTCGGCTGCGTGCAGCTTGCCGTCGCTGCGGACTCGAACGGAATCGGTGGTGAGGATCTCGACCTTTGTTCCGGCCTCTTCGAGCTTTGAGATGAGTGCGCCGAGATGCGCTGGGTTGCAGTCAGCTACGGTGAGGTCTCCGCCGGTGATCGCTCCGGCGATGAGGAAGGTTCCAGCTTCGATTCGGTCGGGATTGATACGGTAATGCGCGCCCTTGAGACTGGTGACGCCCTGCACGCGCATTGTGGATGTACCGGCGCCTTCAATCTTTGCGCCCATGGCGGTGAGGAGGGCGGCAAGATCGGCGACCTCGGGTTCGCGCGCGCAGTTCTCCATCAGGGTTTCACCCTCCGCAAGCACAGCCGCCATCAGGAGATCTTCCGTTCCAGTTACGGTTATTTTGTCGAACACGATGTGAGCGCCTTTAAGCTTCTCGGCGCGGGCTTCCAGGTAACCATGCTCCTGGACGATGGTGGCGCCCATTTTTTCAAGCCCTTTGATGTGCAGATCAATCGGGCGCCCACCGATTGCGCAGCCGCCGGGCATAGCCACGCGCGCCATTCCTGCGCGTGCGACCAGAGGCCCTAGCACCAGGGAACTGGCACGCATGGTTTTGACGATCTCGTATTTCGCCTCGGGGCTTGAGAGTGTGCGGAAGTTGATGCGCGTGCGGTGGTCAGCGGTGCCTGTGCCAAGCTCGACTTCTGCGCCCATGGCGACCAGAAGCTTGCGTTCTGTTTCAATGTCGCGCACCTGGGGAATGTTTTCGAGTGTGACTTCTTCTTCCGTGAGGATGGCAGCGGCCATGCAGGGGAGAGCGGAGTTCTTCGCGCCCGATATGCGTACCGTTCCTACAAGAGGATTTCCGCCGCGTATGACAAATTTATCCATGAAGTTGTGGGTTGCTCCGTGTGTTTTCAGTGTAATCGTGCGAGACGATGGAGCGGTTGGCGAAGGATATACTTGGCGTGACTTCAGCGTTGAGTTTTCGAGGGTCCGGAAAATGAATAGTACAACTGTGCGACCGGCAATGATAGTACTGGCGGCCGTCTTGATCTGTTTGGAAACGTTTGCATGCACGCCATTGCTGATTGGACAAGAGGCCTCACGTGATTCGGCGAATGCGGCACAGCCTATTCCTGCGATCGTGCAAAAGAACGGGCACTATGCGCTGATGGTGGATGGAGAACCGTACCTGATGCTGGGGGTGCAGGCGAATAACTCGAGCGCGTGGCCGGCGTATCTGGACAAGGTTTGGCCGGCGGCTGAAACGTTGCATGCGAACACGGTGGAACTGCCTGTCTATTGGGAGCAGTTGGAGCCGACGCAGGGCAAGTTCGACTTCAGTGTGGTTGATCTCGTCCTGAAGCAGGCAAGGGAGCATCATTTGAATCTTGTGCTGCTGTGGTTTGGCACATGGAAGAACGGCAGTTCGCATTACACGCCGGAGTGGATCAAACTCGACCAGGAGAAGTATCCATTTCTCAGGAATGAAAAGGGCGAGACCGTGGATTCTCCGTCGCCGTTTTCAGATGCGTTTCTGCAAGCGGACAAAAGCGCCTTCCGTGCCCTCATGCGGCATTTGAAACAGACTGATGCGCAGCGCACTGTGCTGATGGTGCAGGTGGAGAACGAGGCCGGGGTGTGGGGTGGGGTGCGGGATTACGGACCCGCGGCACAAAAGGCGTTCGCGGGGCCGGTTCCAGAAAAGCTGGTGAAGGGGCTGGGCAAACAGCCGGGATCGTGGAAAGCGGTCTTCGGCGACGATGCCGATGAGACCTTCGAAGCCTGGTATACGGCAGTCTTCATTGAGCAGATGGCTGCGGCGGGGAAGGCTGAGTATGGATTGCCGTTGTACGTGAACGCGGCACTGCGCGATCCGATGAATCCGGGCAGGGCACCGAGTTATGAATCCGGCGCGCCAACCGACAACAACATCGGTCTATGGAAGATTGCGGCGCCATCGATTGATGCGATTGCGCCTGACATCTACATGCCCGAGTACGCGAAATACTTGAAAGTGATTGGGCTATATGGGCAGAAGA
>NZ_JBARMD010000191.1:0-1906 GCF_049802275.1 Occallatibacter sp.
GTCCTGTCGGCCGTCTCCGCCCGTGCCGCATCAGCCCGCGGTCAGGTTCTGCACCTGAATGGCAAGCCGGCTACTGGCATCGGCGTCACCATCTCTGACCACAAGAACTTTCGCAGTGCACGGGCCAACGTGGGCCCCGACGGCATGTACTACCTCTCCGACATCCCCGCCGGCGAATACTACCTTGAGGTGTGGGTGAACCCGCAGTCGCCCACCGTTTACCAAGTCACCGTCTCCGAGCCGAGCACCGATATGCCGAGGGTAACGGTTCCGTAAAGGCAGCGACCGAAGGAGTGAGAGACGAGCATTATGGCAAAGAAACCGGAATTGCTAATTGATAGCGAAAATTCGCATCCCGTCTCTGCGAAGTGTTCCGCTTGTGGCGCTCAAATGCCGCTCATGGAATCCAAGGGCGCTTCCTCAGCGGAAAGCAAAAGATGGTTCGCGATTCAATTCGATCTCCACGTGAGACAGAAACACGAACGCGAAGACGTGAACCAGGCCGCCGAGCGGATCGTTTAACTGATTAGGACTGCTTTTCACGGTCTTAGGCGCATTCGCTGCGATTCGAGTCCCACACAGGCCATGAAGGACCGTGCCAATTCCCGTGCCGTTGCCACTACATTACATCTAAGAGACTGTGTTCTGTGCCATCTGCTGCGTTGTAAGTCATTGAGCTTACGTTGTCCAGCGGATTCGAGTCCTACCTGAGGAGTCAAAAAATCAAACTTAAAGCCACTCAGCGAATTTCTCATCCCCACAGAACCCCACGATAAACGCTTCATGCTGCCGCAGACTTTTCGGTCTGTGACTGCCCTTGCTTGATGAGCATTTGGACCACTTGAGAGTTGGCCCTTTGCTTTGCCTCCAAAGTCGAGTTGCCATAGACGTTCATGGTCGTTGACACGTTGCTGTGCCGCATCAGCTTTTGCTGTACACCAATCGGGGCACCCGTCTCGTTTGTCTGTCCACCTGGCGGGAATTAAAATCATGTCATGTTGGACAAGGCAAAATCCGTTCATTTAGCTGATCTCTGCTTCGCTCTCGACGTCATGGAAGAACACGCCCACCTCGGCCTGGATGATGAGACAGCCTGCAATCTCCGCAAGATGCTCGTGCGCCAGATCGACGACGCCAGAGCTGATTTCTCGGACTGCCCTCCCAGCTCCGTGCATATTCCATTTGCGACCAAGGTCTACGCGTAGCGGAATCGAACCGGCAAGTCCCTCATAAACAGCCTTCACCAATCTTTGCTCTTCCCTTTGAAAAATCCTGAAGTAATCGTTTGTCGACGGATCGTAATACGCATCCGATTACGGACGGTTTGCGTCTCGCCGGTCAGCCCTCGCTTCGTCAAAGCAAAGCTGTGATGGATTGTGTACCATCAACAAACCGTTTCCCGAGAGAGTGTCATGAGCCACCGTTCGACTGTTGAGTTGCTCAAATACACAAGGTGGACCCTGCAACTGATCGAGCAGTACCCACATCGCGAGGAAGACGCGCACCTTGCAATGGAACTCAAGTCTGCCCTTGAGCGATATATCGCGGAGCTTGAACGGGAGGTCGCTACTCCAGTCCGTTCGCTTCGCAACTTCGTGTCGCCATTGCAAACTGAGCGCAGATAAATGGCAGCAGGCCGGTGAAGGCATTCTGATCTGAGACAGTCAACTGGCGTACTCCCAAAGAACTGCTTAGTTGCTCTTGTCGATTGGGAGTTCTGCTGCTTCCAGGAGTGACAAGAGATAAAAACCTCTCTTTGTAGGCTGGTACATTGCGTATGTCTCTCTCGGTGCGACTGGTCCTGGTATTTGAGACCAAATCCACAGAGTCTTGCTCCGGTGGACAGACAATCATCAGGTTGGATTTTAATATCCATCGCCAGTTTCCAAAATGTGTCGTGGCGCAG
>NZ_JBARMD010000192.1:0-4512 GCF_049802275.1 Occallatibacter sp.
CAACGGGCCGGTCATTGGGCCAGCACCCGACGGTTCCGATCCTTCATTCGACATTTCAGATTTCGCCAGCGTCGGCAGCAGCATGTCCGTGGTTTTGAAAAGATCCGAACGCTGAATTGTTATCGAGCTTGTTTCAAAAATAGGTTCGGCCTCAAGTCAGGCACTTACGCTTGAGGTAGTTAACTGTTGAGCTTCTGTCATGAAGAGGCGGCAGAAGCTGTTGGCTGATTCGCAGTGGAAGTTGATTGAACCCTTGCTTCCCCAGCCGAAGCGGCGGCGGGATAGGCGAGGACGACCGCCGGCGCCGAATCGGGCCTGTTTGGAGGGCATACTTTGGGTTCTGCAAACCGGGGCGGCGTGGCGATTTCTGCCTGACGAGTTCCCTTCGCCGTCGACCTGTTGGCGGCGATTACAGCGGTGGCAGGAGCAAGGCGTCTGGCTGAATGCATGGCGTACGCTGCTGGGGACACTGGATAAGCGAGGTCTGCTCAAGTGGGACGAGACCTTCCTTGACGGCAGCTTCGCTCCGGCAAAAAAGGGGGCTCGGCAGTCGGCAAAACCAAGCGTGGCAAGGGGACGAAGTGGATGGTACTGGTCGACGGTAAAGGTCTTCCGATGGGAGTTCGGCTGGAAAGTGCCTCTCCGAGCGAAGTTAACCTTGCGGAGGCCACAGTCGCCGAAGTCCGCGTCCCCCGGCCGCGCGGCCGTCCGCGGCAAAAGCCGAAGCGCATCATAGCCGACCGCGGCTACGACTCCGACCCACTGCGCGAGCGATTCAAGAACCGAGGTATCGAACTGATTGCGCCGTATCGGAAGAACAACAAACTGCGGCGCTATGAAGATGGCCGAAAGCTGCGCCGCTACAAGCGCAGATGGATCGTGGAAAGAACTAATGCTTGGCTCGGGCAGTTTCGACGATTGCTGGTTCGTTACGAGCATCTGCTCTCCATTTATTACGCCTTCTTCTACCTCGCGTGCTTCTGGATCACACTCAGAAGGCATTTTTGAAACAAGCTCTAGTGATGTTTGGCGAGATGGCGATGTTTACGATTTTCATTACAGCGGGAATCGTGACGCGCAAGAAACCGAAGATTCATCGGTCAATGATGCTGCTGACGGGGCTGACGATTCTGCCGGGGGCGACGGCTCGCATCCCGATGCTGGTTCCGGTGTTTGGGCATAGCGGATGGTTGGGTTTATTCGGGCCGGCGTTCTCTCTGGGTGCCTTACTGCTGCTGATTCGCATGGCAATGACGCGCAGGTTCGACCCATGGCTTGCGGGAGGATATGCGGCGTGGGTTGTTGCTTACATCGGGTCGACACACCTTTCGACGACCGAGACGTGGAGTCGAATGGCTGCTGAGATTTTGCGGTTTTGATGCTTCGGCGGAGACAACCGCCATCTTTGGATGTCGCTGCGCGAACCAAGCAGATGAAAATTGCATTGTTGGCAACGTGCTTTCCCACCCAAGCGGAGCTTGGATGGGGCACCCATTGCGTGCCTGGAGTTAACAATTCAGGGGCAGAACTTTCGACTCCGCTTCGCAGGACACGCTTCGGTGACGCCGGCCGCACGCTGTTCGACTGAGACGAGTGATGCCATTGCTGCGACTCATTCGATGAGGCGGTTCATCCAGGAGGCCAGGGCTTCCTGGTCGGGAGTGCCTGCGGAGTGGGCGGCTTGGACGGCTTGGCGGTCGACTTCGGGGCGATTCTGGCTGATTTTGAATTTGCCTTCGATGCGAGCGATGGGAATGCGAAAACCCATGATACCGGCGAGCATGGTGCGGCGGAATCCGCCGGGTAGATTGCGCCATTGTTCCAGGTAGGCGGGGTCGTTGGCCTCGATGAGGCCGGTGAGAAGCGCGTCTTTTCCTGCGTCGTCTTCGACGAGCGAGAGCGTGCCGTAGGCGTGGACGGCGATGTAGTTCCAGGTGGGGACGGATAACTCCTCGGCGTAGAGCGAGGGGCTGACATAGCTGTGCGGACCGGGGAAGACGACGAGGGTTTCGCGATGGGCGAGAGACTGCCAATGGTGGTTGGCTTTGGCGAAGTGGCCTTCAAGGATGCCGTGCGGGCCTTCGTCTTTGACTACGAGAGGGAGATGTGTGGCGTGATGGAGGCTGGGGTTTTCTGTCGAGCCAAGGGGGCCGATGAGGATGGCGAAGGAATAGGCCTGCATGGCTTCGATGAGAATGGAGCGATCGGGGACCTGGTTGAATTTTGGTGTGTACATTGAACTCCTGGTGAACCGGAGAACTCGGGGAAACGTACATCAACGTTAACGGGCTCGGCGGGCAGAGTGCAAAGTTGCGCCCGGAATGATTCGTGACGAGTTGGCTGGCAGTGAGTCGTAGTCTTTGGATCGTTCATGATCTCAGGGCGGGGGTGAGGATGGGATCGGAAACGTTGAAAGTTCAGGACGTTCAGGTTGAATCAAAGAAGAGGCGCGGGATTTGGCCTGCGCTGGGGCTAGTGTTTGTGGCACCGCTGGTGGCGGAATTTCTGCTGGGGAATCTGCCGATCAAACTGCTGCCTGCGCTCATCGTGCTGGCGCCAATGTATGGAGGCGGGGCGCTGCTGATTCGCGAAGTGGTGCGGAGAACGGGGCGCGGATGGCCGAGCATTCTCCTGCTGGGGATGGCGTACGCGATCTTTGAAGAGGCGTATACGACGCAGTCACTGTTCAATCCGAACTATCTGAAACTGAATTTGGGATTGCTGACGCCGGCATATATTCCTTCGCTTGGAATCAGCGCGTGGTGGACGCTTTGGATGTTTATGGTGCATGGGATCTGGAGCATCTCGACGCCGATTGCATTGGTTGAGGCATGCGTGCCGGATCGGGCGCGGACGCCGTGGCTGGGCCGTGTGGGGCTGGTGGTGGTGGCGTTGGTGTTTTTGTTTGGAGCCTGCGCAAACACGGCGATCGGATACAAGCAGGATCACTATTTGGCTTCGATGGCCCAATTTGCTGGGGCGGCGGTGGTGATCACGTTGTTGGTGGTAGCAGCGCTTTTGATTCCTCAGCGGCGAGAAATCGCGCGCACTGGTTTGGCGCCATCGGCGTCGATAGTGGGCGCGGTCGCGTTGGTGATTGGGTCGGCGGCGCTGTTTGTTCCGATGAGCTGGGGATGGGGAGCGGTAGCAGCATTGCTTGCGCTGGATGCGGTGATTCTGGTGCTGGTGGTTGTGTGGTCGCGGCGATCCGGGTGGGGACTTCGATACCAGCTTGCACTTGGGGCGGGCGCGGCGCTTGCGTACGGGTGGCACGCGTTTCTGCAGCATCCAGCGGTGGGTGGTCTGGGTCCTGGTGTGCGCGTGGGGAACGCGATTTTTCTGGCAGGGGCGGTAGGGTTGATTTGGTTCGGTGCCAGACGGAGTGGTGTGGGTGGGGACCTGTAGTCGTGCTGATGATTGTGATTTCCCACCCATGACGCGATGTAGCTACGTCATGGATGGGGCACCCAATTTCATTCAGATACAAACAAAAAGCAACTGCAGATCCTTCGACTTCGCTCAGGATGACACGTGTTGAAATAGGTGACTTCGTTATTGGATTCTTTCGAAGCGGAAGCCCGCTTCGCGCAGGGCGTGGCTGATTGCTGTGATGTGGGTGGCGCCTCGGGTTTCTAATGTGACATCGATGACGGTTTCGCCGAGGCTTACGCCGTAGTAGGCGCGGTTGTGAATGGTTTCTACGATGTTGGCGCGCTCGCGGGCGAGGATCTGAGTCAGGTGAAGGAGAGCGCCGGGGCGATCTTGCAGATAGACCCGTACGCGTAGCAGGCGGCCGTCTTTAACGAGGCCGCGTTCGATGATCTTGGCTAGCAAGGTGACGTCGATGTTGCCTCCGCAGACGAGGACTACGGTGCGGCGGTGGCGGAGATTCGTTTTGGATTGAACAACGGCTGCGAGTGCGGCTGCTCCTGCGCCTTCGGCTAATGTTTTTTCCTGTTCGAGGAGCATGAGGATGGCGCTGGCGATTTCCTCGTCGTCTACGGTGACGATCTCGTCTACGTAGCGGGAGACGAGAGGAAGCGTGACATCGCCGGCGCGACGAACGGCGATGCCATCGGCAATAGTGGCTTCGGCGCTAATGGTGACGGGAGCTCCGGCCTCGCGTGCGCGGAGCATGGAGGGCAGACGCTCGGGCTCGACGCCGACAACGCGAATTTTAGGATTGTTTTCTTTCAGAGCACAGGCGATGCCGCTGATGAGACCGCCGCCGCCGATGGGGACGACGACGGCTTCGATGTCGGGGACCTGTTCAAGGAGTTCGAGGCCGATGGTGCCTTGACCGCAGATGACCTCGGGATCGTCGAAGGGATGAATGAAGGTGCGGCCTTCTTCGACGCGACGCCGCAGAGCTTCGTCGCAGGCTTCATCGTAGCTGGCGCCGTGGAGAATAACTTCTGCTCCGTAGGCACGCGTGGCGGCTACCTTGATTTGCGGAGTGGCGAGGGGCATCACGATCTGGGCGCGGATGCCGCGCTGGGCAGCGTGGAAGGC
>NZ_JBARMD010000193.1:0-2045 GCF_049802275.1 Occallatibacter sp.
GGTGCGGGCGGGTTTCCATCCCTGCTTGAGGAGTTCGCCGAGTGCGCGCGCTTCTTCGAGTTCCGGGCTGGCACCGCTGATGGGGTCTTCAGCGCCGTTGACCCAGGCGTCGTGATGATTGCCGCGAATGACCCATTCATCGGGGAATGTTGAGCCAGGGATCGTGGCGATGACGTCGTAGAGAGGCTTGCGGTCCCAGTTAAACGCGACGGCGAGATGCGCCATTGCTTTGCTTGGTCCGGTCTTGTAGGTGAAGGGAAGACCGCCGCGCCAGTTGTCGGGAACGGTCTGGCCCTCAAGAGATTTTAGAAACGGCTGCGCGTCGGCATAAGAGATAGGGAGAACGGGGATTTTGGTGATCGTCTGGACCTGGTCGAGAGGGATGAGTTTTACGCCTGGTTTGGCGCCGATGCCGGGGGTCTGCGGATCGCCGGGGTAGACGGGCATGTCCATGACGCTGCCACGTTGCGCGCCCTCGGCGGGACGCATGGGGCCATCGGGGAAGGAGTCGCCGCGGGCGTAGCCATCGTCTTTGGGGTCGGAGTAGATGATGCAGCCGACTGCACCGTGTTCGGCGGCGACCTTGGGCTTGATGCCGCGCCAGGTTTCGCCGTAACGGGCGATGACGATGGCTCCCTTGACGGAAACACCCATGGCATCGAGCTGCTCGTAGTCGGAGGGTGCGCCGTAGTTCACATAGACAAGGGGCGCGGTGACGTCGCCGTCTTTTGAATAGGCGTTGTAGGTGGGGAGCTGCTCGTCCTTCTGGCCGGAAGTGGGATCAACGGCGAGCGTAGGCTCTTCGAGTTTGGCCGTGAACTTTGCGGGACCAAGAAGCTCGAGACTGCGCGATTTGGGTGTTGGAAACAGGGCTTCGAACTGCTCGATCTTCGCGTCGAGGCCGTAGGACTTGAGCTGGGCGAGGAGCCATTCGGCATTGTCTTTGTCGTAAGGGGAGCCCACGTGGTGGGGGCGCGCGGAGAGGCGGCGCATGTTTTCACGCAAGCGAGCGGTGTCTGGAATGGCCCGGAATTTCTGCTCCCATTGCACTTCAGCGGCGGAGTGTGCCGCGGCAAATCCGCGCAGGGATTCGGGATGAGAAGGATCTACGGCGTAAGCATTCAGGTTGAGGATCAAAAGGCAGGCAAAGAGTTTACGCATGCGTCGGCACCTTCTTGAAGAGAGATCTCTGGAGATTGCGTGGTCTTCGAGCGCTTTCCTGGGAAGTTCAGCGGGGTAAAGCGAATGTAATACTTGCGGCCGGGAGGGGTCAAACAAACCCGATCGGAGCGTCGGTGAGTCCTAAGACCTTAGTTGACAGAATCGACGGATCTGGCCTAGACTCCTAAGATCATAGGAGGTCGCGTGGGCGGACGTTCGGCGAAGAGCGCATTGACCAAGCTGGAATTGAAGATCATGCAGGTGATCTGGAAGCGGGGAAGCAGCACGGTGGCGGCGGTGCAGGCGGAGGTTAAGCCGGGGCTGGCGTACACGACGGTACAGACGGTGCTGAACATCCTAGAGCGCAAGGGGAAGCTGAATCGCGAACTCGACGGGCGGGCCTATGTCTACTCGGCGAGAGTGAGCGAGGAGAAAGCGATTGGACAGAGCCTGGGCGACATGATCGATCGCATGTTTGGCGGGTCGAGTGAAGAGCTTGTGATGAGCCTGCTGAAGAGCCGGCAGATCGATGCAAAGCGGCTGGCAAAACTAACCGAGCAATTCAGCAAGGGCAAAGGAGACGCGGCATGAATGGTTTCGAGAACGTGCTCCTGGCGTATGTTTTGAATTCTGTGTGGCAGGCTCCATTGCTGTTTGTTGCGGCCTGGGTCGCAGCGCGCTTGCTGCGGACGGCTGGTCCGGCTGCGGAACATCGCGTATGGGTGGGAGCGTTGCTGTCGCAGAGCCTGCTTCCGGCCATTTCGATTCTTCCCTGGGAGCGGGTCCATTTTGCAGTGCCGTGGCTGACACACGGAGCTGCGCCAGCGAATGCGCAGGTGTCGGTGCTGATGGGGGCGGGCAATGGATTTGGCGCGCTCCGTCTT
>NZ_JBARMD010000194.1:0-13625 GCF_049802275.1 Occallatibacter sp.
CACCCAGACCCGGCCGATTCGCTGCTGGCGGCGTTACAACAGGTGGTTGTGCGGCGCCCGCTCCATTATCGGAGACGTGACGCAATTCAACCGATTGGGTTCCCGGCCCGGTGTCGACCGTGCGCAAGTTAGATGCAGTAAGCTCCTGTGACCGAACCACATGTGGAACCACGAGAAACACAATCTCGTCGTCCTGCTTGATCTTGTCCCTGGATCCGAAGAGATACCGCAAAATCGGAATCGAGCTCAACCCCGGAATACCGCTCCAGTTGTCCTGGATCTGCGTCTCGTTGATGCCACCGAGGATGTTGGCTTCGCCTTCGCGGAGGCGGATGGTCTGCTCGGCTACACGCTGGCTGAGAATCGGTTCAGTAACGCCGCTGATCGTCACCGAGCCGCTTTGCGCGGAGACGTCGATCTTGATCTTGAGCGTCACATCCCGGTCGTAGTGAACCGTCGGTGTGACTTCGATGTTGACACCCACGTCCTGGTATTGGAACTGCGTGTTCACCAGCGAACTGACCAGCGCAGTTGCGGCCCCAGTCTGGTACGAACCAGTCGCAATCGGAATACGCGAGCCAATCTTCAGCGAAGCTTTCTGCTGGTCAGCAGCACGGATGCGCGGGTTCTGCAGAATCCTGGTGTTGTTGTCGGTGAGCAGCAGGTTCGCGGTGACGGCAGAAACGTTGACAGCAAAATCGTTCGAGTTCAGGTGCGCCAGGTTGTAGAGGGTCAGCTGGGTTGTGGTAGTGCTGGGGGTACAGTTGGTGCTTCCGGTCGGACAAGTGGTAGTGCTGCTACTCGACGCGGTTGGAGGCTGCAGAGCGACGCTGACACTGCCGGGCCATGTGATGCCAAGATTCCTCTCCCAATTCTTGCTGACTTCAAGCACGGCAATATCGACGACAACTTCTGGCCGTGCCTTGTCGAGATCATTCACAAGCTTCTGCGCGAGCAGCAACTCATCAGGTGTTGCCCTCATCACGATCGCATTCTGACTGGCTACGCCGTAGACCTTCGCATTCGGCATCACGTTGCGTAATGCGGTCTGCACGTCCTGCATGTCGTTCTGTTGCCAGGCATTCGACAAATAGAACGTCTGTACTGCCTGCTCATCGAGTTCGGCACGCTTTGAGCGCGTATTGGCTGCTACAAAAATCGTATTCTGCGTAATCGGACGCCAGAACGTTCCAGAGAGCGTGCCCACGATTCGCAGAGCATCAAGCAATGAAACATTGTTCAGATCCACCTGGATGCGCTTCGAAATGTAGTCAGGGTCGAAGAGAACGTTGATCCCCGCCGCCTTGCCAATCGCCTGGTAGACAGTCTTTGAGTCTTCAGACATGCGCAGCACAAACGGCTCATTCATCGTCGGTTTCAGTTGCGCTGGCGCGCCAATCGAGCCGATTTCATCCTGGGTCTGCGCACTCATAGGCGCGCTGCTCTCGACAGCAGGTTCCTGCCCGTGGCGGGCGCGAATCTTCGCGATCTCCTGTTGAGCAGCTTCGTTACTTGGATCAATCTCGTTGGCGCGCAGTAATTCGACCAGTGCACCCTGCTCATCGCCCGCGGCCAGCAGGTTGCGGCCCTTGGTCACGTGCATCGAAGCGTCGGTGAATCGGACACGATAGTAGGCCGTACGATACACCTCGTCTTTAGGTGCCATCGAGAAGGCCTTCTGGAAGTTCATATAGGCGGTATCGAAATCGTCTTGTGCTTCGGCAGCTTGACCCCTCTTGTAATAGGTGCTGGCCGACTGGGCGAACACACTGGCAGAACCCAGACCGAGCAAAACGAAAACCCCAGCGATGAGAATCCGGTGGCGGGCTTTCGAGAGATCATGGACGCGGGGCGCCGTAGATGCGAGGCGGCTTTTCATCGGACTCCCAAGCGTGTGCAAGGACTGGCCTTCATCGTCGAACCCGGATGGGCAGACCATGGCCCTTTCGACGCAAGCATTGATATAAATTCCGATATTAGTGCTTCCTACCAAAACGATCGCCCCATTCTAGCAAAGCCCCACTGCAATATGGGGGTTAAGAGCAGAATCAGAGTCACATGATTCCACCTGATGCCTCGAAGCCGGCCTTTTCTTAAGGAAAAGCCCGCTCTACTTCCAAACTGCTACTCTGATTCCGCTAAAGCGTTGCGATGCTACGATGAAAGTCTAAGGGAACTTCCCCAATGGCGCGCCAAACCAGCCACACTATCGTACCGCCCGACCGCTCCGGCCCCCCGAAACAGGCGCGGCTTCGGGATCCAGTGGCTTCGGGAGAGCGCGACGCCGCCCACAACCGGGTCGCAAGCCACAATTACTTTCTGCTGGAGAAATTCGAGGCCGGCATCGCCCTGCGGGGGACGGAGGTTAAGTCCATTCGCGAAGGAAAGGCGAATCTCAAGGACTCGTACGGCCTCATCAAGGACGATGAAGCCTTCCTGCTGAACTTGCATATCGGCCCCTATTCGCACGGAAATATCGCCAACCACGACGAAACCCGCACACGAAAACTGCTGATGCACAAGGACGAAGTTAGGCGGCTGATGGCTAAGACGCAGATCAAGGGTCATACGCTCATCCCCACCCGCCTTTACTTCAGAAACGGCCGCGTCAAGTGCGAGCTGGCCGTCGCCAAGGGCAAGCAGGACTGGGACAAGCGAGAAACCGAGCGCCGCCGCGAAGCCGACCGCGAAGCCCGCTCCGCCATCAACGCCAGCAAACACAAAATGGGCCGATAACCAACCCCAAAGGCCCATCGCTGACTCTGCAAAAACGCTTGGCAGTTGCTTTGTAACAGGGCACGACTTCAGTCGTGCCGAAATACGCCTTCAAATGACGGGGGCTTCAGGCCCCTGAGGGATTGCATTTTGGCACAACGGGCCGGCCCGACGGTGACGGATCAGCTATCGTTATTTCGCTAGGGTAGTGTGGTTGCGAAGGCATTGATCTCGCGCAGCACATCGGACTCGTTGGAGTTGAAGATGTAGTGATTAGCATGGGCCAGACGGACTACATGAGCTGAGGGAACACCAGTCTGGAAAGTGTTGGCCAGCGCCGTGGTGCGTGCTAGATCGCTGGCCTCGGCAGCGGCTCGGGCGACGGGGTCGTTCTCATTAAGCGGCCCAAGATCGTGAGGAACCGCGCAGATGGCCAGCACCGGAACCTCGATCGACGTGTACTTCTGCTCACCCATCAGGATGGCTTTTACAATGGGGGACACCTCAGGCGGCTTGGATGCGGCGGGAGCTAGGTGATCTTCCTGCGTTTTCAGGTCCTGTTCAAACTGAGGAAGGATGGATTGCTGGAGTTCCTTGAGCGCTGCTTCCTGTTCGCGCGGGCCCGCAGACGACACCAGATTTTCGAGCCTCCGCCTCAGGTCGGCGGCGTCGATGAGGAGATTGCCCTGCGCGGGATCATAGAAGGCGTAGGCAAAGGCGGCATCCAGATAGATGAGACCGGCAACTTTCTCAGGGTGTCTGGAACCGATGGAGCTGAGCTCCTCGCCTGCGATGGAATGGCCGGCCACAATGGGACGGTCGAGCTTGAGAGCCGCGATGACGGCAAGCACATCATCTCCGAGACGATCAGCGGAGTAATTGTCGTCGCTGGGAACGGGCGCACTGGAAAGGCCGTAACCGCGCCGAGTGATCCCGTAGACATGATAGGAGCTGATAAGCTTGGGCGCTAAGCTATCGAACACATGTGCGTTGTTGCCCAGCCCGGTAAGCAGAATCATGGGCCTGCCTGTGCCTCCCCAATCGAGCACTTCGAGCTTGACGTCCTTGTCGACGGTGATGAATTGGACGGTGTGTTTGGAGAGATCGACTGGATCATGCACTTGTGCGTTCGCTGAGGAAATCAAACAGAAGAGAGATAGAGCAACGGCAAAGCTGCGCACAATGCCTCCTCTTGTAGAAGTTTAGGAACTCTATGATAGACGGAAAGGCCGTTGTTTTCGCTCCATGCTGGGTGTGATGTTGGGCTACTCGGAACTTTCAACTTTTATCCTGCAATAAAGCCATGCCTGAGAATCTGGCCACATGCTTGAAAACCTTTCGTCTCTTCGCAATGAAATAATGGTCAGGTATGCACACTGAACTTTCCTTCTCCCCCCTCGCCCAGATCGAAACCGAACTTCTCGCCGTCACCGCCGTCGATTCCCAGACTGCCAAAGGACCAGACGTTAAGCCCGTGCCCGTCCTGCTCACAAGCGACCAAGCCGTCCGCGCCGCCGCCGCTGCCGTCCTCTCCAGTGGCGAATACAAAGCCGGCACCAACGAAGCCGTATTGCTGCACGCCCCAGCCGGACTGAAAGCCAGGCGACTTCTCATCGTCGGACTCGGCAAAAAAGCCAAGGCCACCGTCCATGCCGTTCGCAACGCGGCCGGAACCGCCGTGCGCTACACCAAGCCGCGTGCCATCCGCGATCTGACGTTCGCCCTGCCTGGAGACAACTCCATAGGCCCGCTCCATGCAATGGCGCGTGCAGCAGTGGAAGGCGCCTTCGTCGGCGACTTCGATCCCGACACCTACCGCAGCGAGCGCAAAGATGTCAGTGTTCACTCCTTCACCCTCGCGGCCCCAACCGCTGCCGACCAGGCCGCCATCCGCGCCGCTTTCGACGAAGGCGTCATCATCGGCGAAAGCCAGAACTTCGCGCGCACGCTCGTCAACGAGCCGGGCAACAAACTCACACCCACTATCCTCGGCCAGCGTGCCGCGCAGATGGCCTCCGAAACCGGCCTAAAGTCGGAAGTCTACTCAACCGACAAACTCCACGAGCTGAAAATGGGCGCCTTCTGGAGCGTCTCCCAGGGCTCCGAAGAGCCGCCGGCCCTCATCGTCCTCAAATACGAACCAGAAGGCGTAACCGACGGCCCCGTACTCGGCCTCGTCGGCAAGGGCATCACCTTCGACACCGGCGGCATCTCCATCAAGCCAGCCGACAACATGGAGAAGATGAAGTACGACATGGCTGGCGGCGCGGCCATGATCGGCGCCATGCGCGCCATTGCCCTATTGAAACCCAAAGTCCGCGTGATCGGTATTGTCTGCGCGGCCGAGAACATGCCCGACGGCAAGGCCCAAAAGCCCGGCGACGTGCAGACCGCCATGTCAGGGAAAACCATCGAGATCATCAACACCGACGCCGAAGGCCGCCTCGTCCTGGCCGACGGCATTACCTACGCGCGAAGCCTTGGCGCGACCCACCTCATCGACGCGGCCACTCTCACCGGCGCATGTGTAGTCGCACTCGGCATGATCAATGCCGGCGCGTTCTCCAACGACGACGCCACGATTGAAAAATTTCAGGCAGGCCTTGCAACTTCAGGCGAGAGATTCTGGCGCATGCCCCTCGCCGACGAATATTACGACATGATCCGCAGCGACATCGGCGACATCAAGAACACAGGCGGCCGCTGGGGCGGAGCCATCACCGCGGCGGAGTTCCTGCACGCCTTTGCCGAAGACACCCCGTGGATCCACCTCGACATCGCCGGCCTCGCCTGGATCGAAGACAACAAGCCTTTCATCGCCAAAGGCCCCAGCGGCGTAGCAGTGCGCTCCATCCTCGAATGGGTGCGCAGCTACGAATAGAGCTACCGAGACTGCCTCGAATGGATGCGCGCAGCTACGATTCACCTAAATAACCTGTCATTCCCTCCGAAGCGTAGGATCCTGCCTAGAAGACCGCCAGGCGCTGCCGCTTGGGGATCGCGAATACGGAGGGAGCAGCAGCCTTCAGGCTGCTGAAATCATGCGCAAAGAGCTAGAGGGCCATTAGGCCCTGACCTGCCAAGCCCTCACGTTCTCCGGCGACGCAACACACCATGAACTACCGCAGTTGAATTCTCCTGCCGGCTACTCGCAAATTCAATTTGCCAATGGCAGTAGACAATCTACCTCCTTGGATGTAGATTATCTACGCTCATGAATAATGCAAAACAAACCTATCAAAATCGCATCGAGCTACTGCAAGGCACCCTCGACATGCTGATTCTGCAGGCGCTCCAGTGGGGATCGATGCACGGCTATGGAATCGCGCACGCGATTCGCCTGAAATCAGCCGAGGTGTTGCAGGTTGAGACGGGTTCGTTGTATCCCGCCCTGCACCGTCTCGAACGTCAGGGATGGGTGACCTCCAAATGGAAGTTGACCGATAGTAAACAGCGCGCAAACTTCTACCGAATCACTTCCAAGGGAAAAGAGCAGCTGGCGTCGGATCACAAACGCTGGCAGCAGATCGTGCAGGCGATTGGTTCCGTGATGGAACCGGAGGGAGGACAGTCATGAAGAGCTGGCTGAGCTGGGCGTGGGAGCGGCGTAAGCGCGATTTAAACGAGGAACTGGAAGCACATCTGCGTCTTGCAATTGAAGATCGCGTCTCCCGCGGCGAAAATCCTGCAGCGGCGCGAACCGCGGCCCTGCAGGAGCTCGGAAATATGCCACTCATCGCGGATGTAACCCGGGAACAATGGGGCTTTCGCAATTTTGATCGCATTTGGAATGACGTCCGATTCGCAATGCGCCAGTTACGCCGCTCGCCGGGATTCGCAATCACCGCAGTCCTAGGCATGGCCCTCGGCATCGGTCCCGTCGTAGCCATCTTCAGCATGATCTGGGCCACCTTCCTCGCACCCCTCCCCTATCCCAACGCCAACCAGCTCGTCGTCGTGTGGAACCACTTCAAGGGTGAACGCGGGCCCACAAGCGGCGAAGATTACGCCCAGCTTGCCGCGCAAAACCACTCATTCCAGAGCCTCTCGTTCCAGTCGTGGATCGTCGTCCATCTCACTAACGCAGACCATACAGCGGACCAGGAAGGCGGCCTCGCCATCACTCCCGGCTTGCAGACCAGGACCGTGGGGCAGCCCCTGCTGCTCGGGCGCGACTTTTCGCCGGAAGAAGGCAGCCCCGGCAACGACCACGTGGTGATTCTCACCAACTGGCTCTGGCACCATCGCTACAACTCCGATCCAAATATCCTCGGGAAGTCCATCCTGATTGAGAATCAGCCGTACACGGTCGTAGGCGTCATGCGCGCCGGCCCCCACGAGAGGGGCGGCGGCATAACCTTCAATGTCCCCGTTCGTCCCATGGTCGGCCAATCCAGCGGCCAATTCGGCATCATGATCGGCCGACTCAAGCCCGGCGTTACGCTGGCGCAGGCACAGGCAGAGCTTTCCACCATAAACGACCAGATTGCGGCGCATCGTTTTGCCCATCAAACCAAAAGCCCCTTCGTCCTCACCGTCGAGCATTTCCGCAACGACTGGCTCGACACCAAAACTCAGCGCAACCTCTGGCTGCTGCTCATTGCCGTGGGCCTGGTACTGCTGATCGCCTGCGCCAACATCGCCAACCTCCTGCTCGCGCGCGGAACCAGCCGGACTCAGGAACTCGCGGTTCGCTCGGTACTCGGTGCAACCCGCGGCCAGATCTTCATCCAGTTGTTCACCGAGAGCCTGACGATCGCCATCCTCGGCGGAGCCATCGGAATCGCCATGGGCTGGGCCATCATGAAGCTGAGCATCGTTCTCTTGCCCAATCTCGCACTGGAAGCTACTGACGCGCTGGTGGAGATGAACCTCCCGGTCCTCGGCTTCTCCATTCTCATCGCGCTTCTCGCCGGAGTGATTGCCGGTTGCGCTCCCAGTTGGCGCAGCGCCCGCATCAACCAGAACGAAGCTCTGAAGCAGGGCTCGCGTGCCGCGGGAGGTCGCGGCCGAACACCACTTCAGTCAGCGTTGGTCATCACTGAGATTGCTCTTTCGCTCGTTCTCCTCGCCGGCGCAGGCATGGCCCTGCACAGTTTTTGGAACCTTAGCCATATCGACGTAGGCTTCAGGTCGGACCACGTGGTAACTGCCTTGCTGAGGCCGCACGATAACGGGCCGGGCCGCGGTCCCTCGATCTCTTCTCCTGAGGAAGCTTCCGTTCAGCAACATCAACTTCTCGATCGCGTTCGCCAGATTCCGGGTGTTGCCGATGCCTCCGTCTCCAGCGGACTGCCGATGGGCGGCCTCATCACATTCACCTTTCAGGTCGCCGGCCAGTCCGTCGACAAAGCACACCTGCCGACAGCAGACTTCGAGGCGGTCACTCCGAGCTTCTTTACCACTTTCGGCGTCCGTCTGGTGCGCGGCCGATTCCTCAACAACGAAGATCGGCCGCAGTCGCCCCGCGTCGTCATGGTCAATGAAACGTTCGTACGCCGCTACCTGGCCAATGGCGATCCGCTGAATCAGCGACTCGTTCTCCAGGTCCCGGATTTCCGGCGCGCAGGCCCCGGTCCGCAGCAATGGCCACCCCCGGTGGAATTCCAGATCGTCGGTGTCTTCCATGACGTGCTCGACAACCAACACCTCACCGGCGAAGTGCAACCGGAGATGTACGTTTCGCAGTGGCAGGTAAGCTGGCCATTTCTCTGGATGGCCGTGCGCACAATGGCCATCGACCCCGAGACCATTACGACGAGCCTGCAACACGCGGCAAGTTCCGTCATGCCCGGTGCCGCAATTGATCACGTCAGAACCATGACCGAGGTCATGGAGCAGGAACAATCCAGCGACCGCTTCGAAATGATCCTCTTCGCAGCATTCGCAGCCGTCGCCCTGCTGCTCGCCGTCATCGGAATCTATGGCGTCATGTCATTCGCCGTGGCGCAGCGTACCCATGAGATCGGCGTCCGCATGGCCTTGGGAGCACGACAGAACCAGGTGATTCGGCTCATCATCGGCAGCGGAATGCGATTGTCTCTGCTCGGACTGGGAATAGGCCTGGCTGGCGCAGTAGTCCTCGGCCGTCTGATGCACGCCACCCTCTACGGTGTTCAGGTTACTGACCTGTTTAGTCTCATCGCTGTCACCGTCGTGTTGTTTATCGCAGCGTTGCTGGCCTGTTGGTTTCCAGCCCGCCGATCCGCGACCATTGATCCCATACAGGCGCTACGCAATGAGTAGCCAGACACGCTCGAATAAGGTCAAGCCCCTCGTCTAGACGCTATCTGACACTGGAACCGGGTGCCTTCGAAAACTGAAAGACTCTTACACGCCTACGATATTTCCGTCGTCATCCACGTCGATCGACATCGCGCGCGGATGGCTCGGCAGGCCCGGCATCAGCATCATGTTCCCGGAGACGGCCACAACAAATCCTGCGCCCGCTGACAGGGACACGTCATTGATATTCAACGCCCAGCCCGTCGGCGCTCCCATTCGCTTGGGATCGTCGGTGAGCGAGTATTGCGTCTTGGCGATGCATACCGGCAGCCTGCCGAATCCCCATACGGCGTAGCGTTCAAGTTTCGCGCGCGCCACATCGCTGAACGTCACTCCATCTGCACCATAAACCTGGATGGCGACTTTCAGGATCTTCACGTCAAGTGCATCTTCCAGCGCGTAGACCGGCTGAATCTCCGGCGCAGGATTCGTCTCGATCGCCGAGACCACCTTGCGAGCCAGATCGACTGCTCCTTCGCCGCCTTTGGCAAAGGCCTCAACCAGTGCGCACGGTACACCCTGCAGCGAACATTCCGTAGCGATCATTTCAAGGTCTTCAGGCGTGTCGGACGGGAAGCGATTGATCGCAACAACCAGCGGGACACCATAGCCGCGGAGTGTTTTAATGTGGTGCTCGAGATTGGAAAAGCCCGACTCCAGTTTGCCTTCACCCTGCGCGCGCAAGCTCTGCGCAGTGACAACAAGAACTGCAGCGGCCGGCTGAATACCCGACAAACGCATCACGATGTCAAAATACTTTTCCGCGCCGAGATCGGCTGCGAATCCGCACTCGTTGACGACATAGTCGGCGAGCCGCACACCCATTTTGTGCGCAAGGATGCTGGATGTTCCATGCGCGATGTTCCCAAATGGGCCGGTATGCACCAGTGCTGGTGTGCCCTCGGTGGTCTGCACAAGATTGGGCTTGATGGCATCGTCGAGCAGCGCCAGCATGGCGCCCGTTGCTCCCAGATCACCAGCCGTAACCGGCTGCCCCGAACGCGACGGCCCGACAACAATGGAATCGATTCGATGCCGCAGATCGGCGCGGCTCGATGCCAGCGCCATGATGGCCATGATCTCGGAAGCAGCGGTGATTACGAAACCAGTGTCGCGGTTGGCACCGTCACCCTTCGCGGCAAGGCTCACCTTAATGCGCCGCAACGCGCGATCATTCATGTCCATCGCGCGCGGCCACGTAATCTGCGCAGGATCAAGCTCGAGTGCATTCCCGAAAAAGAGATGCGAGTCAATCATCGCCGCCAGCAAATTGTGTGCAGCCGTAATGGCATGAAAGTCGCCATGGAAATGCAGATTGATCTTCTGGCTCGGTTCCACCTGCGACAAGCCGCCGCCCGCCGCACCGCCCTTCATCCCGAAAACCGGTCCCAGCGACGGCTCGCGCGAAGTCAGAATCGACTTGCACCCGATCCGCTCCAACCCTTGCGCCAGGCCAATGGAGACAACTGTCTTTCCCTCCCCGGAGGTCGTCGGCGTAGTGGCTGTAACAACAATCAGCTTGCCGCGACCGGGAAAGGCCGGATTGTCCAGCAGGTTCAGGTTGAGCTTCGCGCCATAGGCGCCGATCGGCTCGTATTCGGCCGGCAAAAGCGAAAGTTTCCTGGCGATCTCTTCGATAGGAAGGAGCATGTGTGTTTGCAGAAGGACGTTATCCATAGCCTGACCTTTATCTCTGACCGTCGAGCAATATACTCCCCCTGCCCGAAGACCTGCTTGTGACGCAGGCTACACAAGCATTACCGGGGTGTTACATCGCTTCAGGGCTTTCGATGCCGAGCCATTCCAGCACCGTAATCAGTTCCCGCATGGTGATTGCGGCCGTAGCCAGCAGGAACATCCTGCGCTCAGGGTCCAACTCCGTCAGCACATGGTGTTTGTGGTAGAAGTTGTTAAATTCCTGCGCTAACTGGAAGGCGTGTTTGGCCAGATAAGCAGGCTCAGAGGTGGCGATGCATTGCTCGAGCACCGACGAACGGCGACCCGCACGTAGCCAGAGGGACCAGATATCTTCGCCATTCTCGCCCATCAGAAATGCGCCGGGATCGGACCCCGCGAATTCCCGCAGTACCGCCTCCGGCGTGATCGACCCTTTCCGGAAAATGTTGCGCGCGCGCACCACTGCGTACTGAATGTAAGGCCCGGTCTCGCCCTCAAAACTCAGCGCATCCTTGAAGTCGAAAGCGATCACTGAATTGCGTGTGAACTTCAGCATGAAATAGCGCAGAGCGCCAATCGCAATCTGCTCCGCGATCACCTGCCGCTCCTGATCATCGCGCGATGTCTGGCGCGTATCAACTTCAAAGCGAGTTGCGGCGATGAGCTTATCAATCAAATCATCGGCCTTCACACCGAAACCCTTGCGCCCGCTGACCTCGATATAGGGGCGCGCGCTGTCCTCTTCTGCCACTTCATAACCAAGCTCTGCAGCGCATCGCGGCGTGAGAGCCACCATCTCGTAGCCGAAGTGCGTGTAGTGGTCAGCTTGTTCGGTGTAGCCCATCCCACGCAGGGCCTGGATCACGTTCGCCTGCGGATCGGACTGCCGCGAATCAATCACGTTATAGATAGCCTGCGCTCCGCCGAAATGCGGATGAGGCTCCTCCCCGTTTTCCGTCGAGATCCAGCACTCATGGTCGGGATAGCTGAAGAATTTGCGATACCCAAAATCGCGCCCCAGAAGACCGAACTTCCAGAGGTGATACGCAATGTCCTTGCCCACGTACGTAACAGTTCCATTCGAGCGGACAATCACCTTCGCGTCTTCGTCCACTTCCTGCGCGCCGGCTTCACCCTGTCCGTTACTAGCCGCGCCGGTCCGGGACATGACCCAGCAGCCCTTGTTCTTGCCCTCGTTTTCGAAATAGAGCACGCCCTTCTGCTTCAACTGCTCGAAGGCCAGTGCCCAGAAGTTGAGGTGCAGAATCTCGCTTTCGCGTGGAAGAAAGTCGTACTCAATACCCAGGCGCAGCATGGTTTCAAGATGCCGGCGCAGCACTGCAGTCGAGATCAGATCGGCGACCGCAGCCGTCTCATTGCCGCCCTGTTCAATCTCGTGCAGAGTTGCATATCGCAACTTCTTGCGTTCTTCGTTCTCAGCATCGGTGCCGCTCGTGTACCACTGCGACGTACGCGCGTAGAGATCCCAGCAGTAGAAGTCGACTCGCTGAAAATGCAGTTCGAGATCTTCAATCAGCGCGCGAACTTCAGCCAGCGATTTCTTTTCGAGGTGCAGGAAACCAACCACCACGTCCGCTACCTGCACACCGGTGTTGTCGATATAGTTCTGCACCGCAACCTGCTGGCCCGCGGCGCGCAGAAGCTTCACAAAGGTATCGCCGAGAATCGCATTGCGCAGATGCCCAATGTGCGCGGCCTTATTCGGGTTGATGCTGGTGTGCTCGACAAGCGCGTGTATATCGGACTTGACCGGCTCGGAGTCCTCACCGCTCGTCATCATGCGGACCGCCACCACGCGATCGAGATACGCATTGATGTACCCGGCACCGGCGATTTCGAAAGAAGCAAAGCCGCGCGGCGTGCCCAGCGACCCGACAATTTCCTGTGCGATGACCTTGGGTGCCTTGCGCAGTTTGCGAGCAAGCTCAAAAGCGATCGGAGTAGCCAGTTCACCAAACTTCAGGTCCGGCGGAGTCTCCAGCGGAATGTTCTCGACTGTGAGGTCGTACTTGGCTTTGAGCACATCCCGCAGATGCGACTCAAGCCGGTTCTTCAGTTCCTGATACACGGGTCAGCACCTTTAAAATGCTTGATTTTCAAGGCGATTCTAACAGAGCTGGAGTCGCCTTTGCGTTTGACGCACCCTATTCGGCAACCTAAGATGAAAGAAGCACATAGACGAACATCATTGCGCTTCAGACCGACGCGCGCACCGAAAGCAACCGCCCGCCAATGACGAACCAGAACCCAAACCCATCCCGGTTTTACCTCACCACGCCCATCTACTACGTAAATGCGCGTCCACACCTGGGCCACGCTTACTCGACCATCGTGTGCGACGCAATCGCACGCCGCAAGCGTGCCATGGGCATCGATACCTGGTTCCTCACCGGAACCGACGAGCATGGCCAGAAGATCGAGCGATCCGCCAAACTCGCCGGGCTCACGCCACAGCTTTTCGCCGACAAAATCGCTGCCGAATTCCGTGCCCTCTGGGATCGGCTCGGCCTCACCTACGACGACTTCATCCGCACCACCGAGCCCCGCCACAAGCGTGGAGTGCAAAAGCTTTTCGCCACTCTCCGCGATCGCGGATTCATCTACAAAGGCTCGTACACTGGCCAATACTGCGTGTCCGATGAGGCGTGGGTCGATGTGCCACCTGGCGCGCCCTGCCCCGATTGCGGTCGCATCACTGAAACCGTCAGCGAAGAGAATTACTTTTTCAAGCTCTCCGCATTTGAACGCAAGCTGCTCGAGTTCTACGAAGAGAATCCCGGCTTCATGCAGCCGGAGTCGACGCGCCGCGAGGTCATCTCTTTCGTGCGCAGCGGGCTCAAAGATCTCTCCATCAGCCGCAGCAGTTTCAGCTGGGGCATTCCAGTTCCCGGCGACGAACAGCACGTCGTCTATGTCTGGCTCGACGC
>NZ_JBARMD010000195.1:0-3015 GCF_049802275.1 Occallatibacter sp.
CGCTGGAGCCGGAAGCGGCGGTCTCGTGCAATCCACCTTCGGCGTCGGAACCAACGTTTCCAGCTACGATCCCTACATCATTGCCAAGGTGTACAACGACCACACCTCGCAAGTTGTGCCGAACCAGACCGTCCTGGGCGTTCCTGTGGCGCACCAGAACGAGAACCTTGCAAACATCAGCTATCAACAGTTCTTTCCAACCGGCACCTACTTTGAAGGTGATTGGAACAACAACCGAACGACGTCGAACAGCCCGAACAATACTCTGAACCCGCAGATTTATGCCAATGTGCAGTTCATCATCCAACAGCAGCTGCTCGCCGGATTCGGAACCGGGCCGAACCTGCGCTTTCTGCGAATTGCCAGGACCAACCAGAAGATTGGAGACATTGCATTCAGGGCGCAAATTATCGCAACCGTTACTCAGATTTGCGACATCTACTGGGACCTTGTGAACGCCTACGACACCGAGCAGGTTGGGGAGCGCTCGGTTGCCTTTGCCACCGAGACTCTTGACACCAGCCGCAAGCAACTCGCACTCCAGGCCATTCCGGAGATGGATGTGCTGAAGGCTGAGAGCGAGGTAGCCACTCGGCAGCAGGACCTGACAGTCGCCCGCACAAACCTTGAGCTCCAGGAACTTTACATGAAGAACGCCATCACCCGTTCTTTCGACGATCCAGTTCTTCAGGAGTTGCCAGTCGTGCCGACGGATCATCTCGCCGCCCAGATCCAACCGGAAACCCTCCCGGTACAGCAGAGTATCAATGACGCTCTCAAGAATCGCACCGATATTCAGATATCCGCCCTCGACCTCACTAACCGGGAACTCAGCCGCAAAACCGCTCGCAATGCCCTGCTGCCTCAGCTCAGTCTTTACGGCTTCTATGGCGGTACTGGATACGGTGGCACACCCAATCCTGACTTCACCGGCGGGACCGTCGAGGCGCCTTCAGGGTACGGGGGCACTCTCCAGAACGCCCTGAATAACTCTTCGCCCGAGTACCAGGTCGGTTTGCAGCTCCAGATGCCTCTGCGCAATCGCCAGGCCAAGGCCGACCAATACCGCACCGAGCTCGAGTACCGCCAGTCGCAGGTGTACGCTGAAGAACTGAAGAAGAATATCGTGATCGAAGTGCGAAACGCACGCTACGCGCTTGAACAGGGCGCCAGCCGAGTGGGCGCCGCCAGGCAGGCACGCGACCTCGCCCAACGCACACTCAGTATCATGCAGCAGGAGCAGAAACTGGGTGCGGGTTCAAATCAGCAGACGCTCTCGGCTGAGCACGATCTGTCGGTGGCTGAGTCCGCGCTCGTAACGGCGCAAACAGCATACGAAAAGGCTCGCATTCAACTGAAGTATTCAACCGGGTCGGTGCTTGAGGAATACGGAATCTCAATCGCTGACGCAAAAACCGGCGTGGTTTCAGAAGCGGACAATCACTAAATGCCAGACCCTCGTAAGAATGAAAAAATCCGGGTTTTAGTTGCCGACGATCAACCGCACATCCTCGAGGCCGTGGAACTGTTGCTCGAACCGCAGGGAATTCACGTGGAATGCGTGCGCTCTCCGCAGCTGCTGCTCGAAGCTCTGGGTCAAAGCGACTACGACGTCCTGCTCATCGACCTCAACTACACACGCGACACCACATCAGGCAAGGAGGGTCTTGATCTGCTGGCACGGTTGCAGGAGATCGATCCTCGCATGCCGGTTATAGTCATGACGGCGTGGGGCAACATCGATCTCGCTGTCGAAAGCATCAAGCGCGGCGCTCGCGACTTCATCCAGAAGCCGTGGGAAAACGAGCGCCTCATCTCGCTCATCCGCGTCCACGCCGAACTGCACAAGGCACTGCGCCGTGCCCGACAACTTGAACTGGAAAACCGTTTACTCCGTGCTGAAGGCATGCCCGATTTCGTCGCCGCGGCTCCCTCCATGCAGCCTGTGCTCGAACTCGTAAGCCAGGTGGGGCCGTCCGACGCCAACGTGCTCATCACCGGCGAACACGGCACCGGAAAGGAAATCGTTTCCAAGCTTCTTCACGCCGCATCGCCGCGTTCGCGCATGGCTTTGGTTGCTGTGAATGCCGGCGGATTGCCTGAAGGCACCTTTGAAAGCGAGATTTTCGGACACGTGAAAGGTGCGTTCACTGATGCCCGCTCCGATCGGGTCGGACGTTTCGAACTGGCCAACAACGGCACGTTGTTTCTCGACGAAATCGCCAACGTCCCGCTTCGCCAGCAAGCCAAGCTTCTCCGTGTCCTCGAAACCGGCGAACTTGAGCGTGTCGGCTCCTCGCAAACACGCCGCGTCGACGTGCGCGTGTTGTCGGCAACAAACGCAAACCTGCCCGAAGAAGCCAAGGCTGGAAACTTTCGCGAAGATCTCCTCTTCCGCATCAACACCGTCGAGATTCATATCCCCGCCCTGCGCGAGCGCCGCGAAGACATACCGCTGCTGGCCATGCACTTTCTAAACCGGAACCGTTCGCGCTATCGCAAGCAGGTTACCGGCTTCTCACCATCCGCAATGCAGCAGATGATCCAATACCCATGGCCCGGCAATGTCCGGGAGCTTGAGCACACTGTCGAACGCGCTGTGCTGCTCTGCCGCGGCGAAGAGATCGAGCCTGCCAACCTGGCGATTGCCACGGCCAAATCATCGGCCCCCAATTTTGAGAATATGAGTATCGACGAAGTTGAGGCTCTGCTTATCCGCAAGGTCCTTCGCCGCTGCGACGGCAACATCTCTCAGGCCGCTGAAGCTCTCGGCCTCAGCCGGGCCGCGCTCTACCGCCGTATCGAAAAATATGGCTTATGAGAGGCATGTAAGAAGACGCAAACCCTCGGCACTCCGCCGGGCGTGGCTCTTCTGTTTCCTGCTCGCGCTGCCTACATTCCTCTTCGCCGGCATTTTACTCTGGCAGCAGCACGTGACCACTGCGCCCGCTTTCCTTCTTTTATTCTGTCTTTTTATCTATCTGGTGCTCATTGCAGCCTCACTGATTGAAGGCC
>NZ_JBARMD010000196.1:0-7952 GCF_049802275.1 Occallatibacter sp.
GGAATACATGGCACGGGCCACTTTTCTGTCTGACCTGAAGCTCATTGTGGATACCGCTGTCCGCCGCTGGGATAGCACGGCTATGCAAATGTTGCTCGCTGGTGAGATGGTGCAGGCAAGCCCCAAATCACAAAGCTTCGAGAAGCTTGCTTCGACAGCAAATTGTGAGGTAAGAATCGCTGCTGATCAGTCGTTCGTCTCAGCGGACTGATCAGACTCATCAGGCCTTCCAATCCTTCGACAGGAATGCCTATCCAATCAGCCGCAAGCTTGGCCGGTCGCTTCGTCACGGTATCCGAGACTAACGTCTGAGCTGATCACCGGGAGCGGCGGTGCAGCGCGGCTCTGCGTCCCTGCTGTCTGGGGATGGGGATAAAGGGCGCGCCCGGAAGCTCTGCTGCCCTTTCTGGGCTGGTTCCCGTCAAGCGTGGGGTGTGTGTGCGCGGTTTACACTCGGGGAGAGGCTATCGAGATTGTTTGGGGCGCTGAGGTTTCTTTGGAATGCGACGCGGGGGCACAGGTTTGCGCCATGGCGAAGTGAGTTTCTTCGCTGGCGGGTGGAGACGTATTCAGGAAAGCCGGCGGAGACGCTGAGGGCGCGGGACGTGTTTGGCTTTATGTGGGAGTCGAAGTGGGAGTTGTTGAGCTTTCTCTTCTGGGCGGGACGGTTGGAGAGTGACGCGCGACGGAAGCCGTGATACGGCGCGCGAAGATGCCGTGATGTGGACGGGTCGGACAGAGATGTTGATGAAGGCCTGCGGTATCCCACTCATGCGAGAGAAGACGCCGCATGAATGGGGCACCACGCGGAGGAGTCGGGCGAACCCATGATAGAACCCGGGAGTTGGCTGAGGGGATGAGATTGGCATTAGTTCGATGGGCGGGTTTCGTGGGTCTGCATGGTTTGTTGTTCGCGGGATTTTTGCAGGCGCAGCAGCTGCCGCCGATTGAGCCGCCGAAACCAATGCCCGGATCGCACGCGGATTCACCGACGATTCGCGTGACAACCAATGAGGTGCTGGTGCCGACGCTGGTGGAGAGGCCGCATGGAGGCGGCATCGTCTATGGGCTGAAGCCGTCGGATTTTGTGGTGGAAGACAACGGCGTGCCGCAGAAGATTCATGTGCAGGAAGAGCTGGACACGGCGCCTGTGGCTCTCGTTGTCGCGATGGAAGAGGGAAGAGCGGGCGCACTGGAATTTCAGAAGCTGGAGAAGCTGGGGCCGTTGCTGGAGGTATTTCTCTCGGATCCGCGGAGCCAGGCGGCACTGGTGGGATTTGGCTCGAAGCCGCGACTGATGCTGGACTATACGCACTCTGAGGAAGATCTGGCGGCGGCCTTGCAGCGACTTGAGCCGGGGGACGGTGGGGCGGCGATCCTGGACACCATCAGCTATGGCGTGGATCTGCTGGAGGATCAGCCGAAGGAGTATCGGCGGGTGCTGCTGCTTATCAGCGAGGAGCGCGATCACGGGAGCAAGCATACGAAACCGGCACAACTGGTAAGCAAGATCGGGCGGTCGGATGTGCTGGTGCTGAGCATCTCGTATTCGCCGTCGAAGGCGGAGTTGGCGCACGACATCAAGGACAATGGCGAAGATCGGGCGCTGAATATGGTGTCAACGCTGGTGATGGCGGTGCAGGCGTTCAAGAAGAATGTGTCGAAGCAGATTGCGATCATGAGCGGCGGGGAGTACACCACGTTTACCGGCGACCGGCATTTTGAAGCGCGGGTGATGGAGGCGGCGAAGGATGTGCGCAACCGGTATTTGATTACGTTCAGTCCTTCGGATCCGACTCCGGGGCTCCATACGATTCGTGTGCGGACGGTTGAGGATTATGGAGCGAAGATTATTGCGCGGGCGAATTATTGGCGGGATGCGGGGCAGTGAGTGCATGGCAACACTGGGACACGAGCGCTTCATTCGCGTGTGAATAAAAAGCAAAAGCAGATCCTTCGCACCGCTCAGGATGACAATTCTGAGGAGAGGCTGGCATCAGCGGCATGACTGAAGTCATGCCCTGATACAAGATCCGTCGCGTGTTCTGCGCAGATGCGAGTCATGCGGCACATATCTAGCCGACTGCGCTTCATGCGGTGTCTGCTGTGCAGCTGTGGCTCAGGCTGCGTATCCTCTACGCGGCGGCGGGCAGGGGTTGCTCTTTGCGGTGATTCGGCAGCGCGAAGCCGACGGCGATGATCCAGATGAAGCCGGGGAAGCGTACCAGGGGAATCAGGAACAGAAGCTGCGGGCTGATGAGGTGGAAGACGCTGAGTTCGCCGCATGCGGCTAGAAGCAGGCCGAGAATCATGATCCATTTGGGAATGAGTTTTGTGAGTCCGGCGGAGATGGAGACGCCGGCCATGAGAAGACCCATGGGGATTGAGAATCCCGGACCGCCAAACGCATAGGAAAGATAATTGAGTGCGACGAGGATGGGTGGATTCGCGGCGACGGCCGGACGAATCAGCGTCCACGTGGCGAAGGCGGCAGCGATGCTGTCGAAGACGCAGAGGAATCCGCCGAATAGGGCGATGGTTACGCCTGCAGCCCGTACACCTAGAAATTGAAGGCGGCTTACGACGACAGCGGTGAAGAGTCCCAGGCAGATGTTGGCGCCCGTCTGCAGTAAGAGGCATGCAAGGACGCGCGACGTCTGGGTCTGGAAGAACGTGGTGATGACGGCGGGCGCTTCCCAAGGGCCGGGCCAGTAGGGCATGCCGCCATACATCGTGACGGGGAACAGGCCGGCGAGAAACAGCACTGGGTAGAGAATCGCTGGAAGCCAGAGCGGCGGGCCGGGATGTTTGAGGTTCATGCTTGCGACTGAGTGCGGAGTTGTTGAAGTCATGTCGCGCTCCTCATGGGGGAGTTGGGGATTTGCGATTGGGAATTGCGTTTACGGCGGCGAACGGCTGCATGGATCCAGAGTTCGAAGATCAGGACGTTCATGGAGAAGCCGATCCAGAAGGCGATTCCGAAGAACTGTTGCGGGAGCAGGTGAGTGAGACGGGCTGTCGCGAAGAACACGCCCATCACAGGGCGCGTGGTGGCGATGCCGAGCAGGATGGCAATGGAGCGCAGTTGCCAGCGGCGCTCGCGCATGTTGTCGGTTTGCGATCTATATAGATAGGCGCGGGAAAGCGAGACGAGAAAGAGTGTGTTGAAGAGGAGAACGGCGGAACGTTCGGTCCAGCCACCGATGGAGTAAAGGCTCATGGCGTATGCCGTGAGGCCGACGATGGCGCCGAGAGGATAGAAGACGCGGTCTATCCAGCGGGAATGGTTGCGAAGACGGAAGACGATGACGGGAGCGAGCAGGACGAATAGCAGGGCGGGAAGGATGTGGGCCAGCGTGAGGGCAGAGTGCGTGGCGAAGGCGTTGTCGAGCGAGGCCATCTGGGGCGGTCCGTCGCGCGCGGGGACGGCAAGGGCCAGCAGACGACGAATAACAACAGCGACCGCGATGGCTATGCAGATCCAAAAACCGGCGAGGAGCCACCATGGAGCTTTTGTGTCGGGCTGGTGGGCCGGGGCGGTATGAGAAGGTGATGGCATCAGCGGCCTCCACTGATATGGACAGATTAGTATTCGATTGACATATTGTCAAATGGAAGTGCGCCGAGTAAGATTTAGTTTATGAAAAGCCGCCAAAATGCTTCATGCAAGAGGCCTTACGAACTGGGCAAACGTCTGGAACGGACGGACCATACGCGGGCGACGGTGCTGAGGGCGGCACGCACGCAGTTGGAGAAGGGCGGCATACGCGATTTCTCGATGGAGTCGCTGGCGAAGGCGAGCGGGGTGACGCGGCAGACTATTCACAATCTTTTCGGCACGCGGAGCGGCGTGCTGGAGACGCTGTTCGATCAGATCGCAGTGGACGGCGGGATGGCGCGGATGCGCGAAGTGATGATGGCGCAGGATGCGGGGGAGATGCTCGACGGGTTCATTGCTGTGTTCTCGAATTTCTGGGCGAAGAACAGGCTGCTGCTGAAGCGCATTCACGGAATCGCTGCGGTTGATCCGGAATTCGGCAAGGCGGTTCAGGCGAGAAATCAGCGTCGGCAGATGGCGGCTACGCGCGTAGTTGAACGGATTGGGGACGGCGTGCGCGAGCAGAAATCCGAAACGATTGCGTGCCTTGTAGCGCTGACATCATTTGAGTTTTTCGATGCGCTGGTGGAGTCGCTGGAGACGGTGGAGGCTGCGGAGAAGCAGTTGCCTAGACTGATCAGGAATGCACTCTTGAAGGGCTGATCGAAAGCTCGAAGTTGTACTTCTGCGGGAGCAGGAGGCGCTGGCAGGAAGTTTATGTGATCCCACTCCTGCGGCAAAAGACGCCACATGAATGGGGCACAGGGCTTCAAGAATAGGGCACATGTGTGTGCATCGGGCACACGGGCCCGATGCGGCGGCGATGTTTCAGGCGGTGTTGACGGTATCGCGGGCGTGATTTCGGACGATGCCGTATATCACGATTTCGAAACAGAACACGGCGATTCCGGTAATGGCCGCGATGGTCATGAAGTGCTGGGCGCCATGCACTCCGTTGGGAACGCCCAATGCGACGGCCCTGACCAGAGCCGCGAAAAGCGCGATCAGAAACGAACAGGCGAGAGCAATTCTGTCCCCCTTGAGGTAGTTCCGACTGTGTTGGGAGGGGAGGACGGGAGAGGCGTAGCGATACCAGTGAAGACCCCAAAGCAAGAGAATGATGATGCCGACGGCGGAACTGATGTATTGCAGGATCTCGAGCAACGCTCGCGGGCCGAAGAGCGGAAGGATAACGCGAACGTGGAGAAAATGCAGGTGATCGCTTGCCCAAGTTCCGGAGTGGGTAAACGAGTCCCAGAATAGGTGGGTGGCGATGCCTACGAGAATGGAGAAGACGATCAAGGCAAAACGGGAAAGCGAATTGATGGAAAGGGTGCGGGGTCCGAGTTCAAGCCTTGCGCGCGCGCTTGCGGGCAGGCAGGCGGCGATGGGCTCCTTGGCATAGCGATGATAGAGCCAGAGAACAACGAGGCTGAGAGGCAGGTCGAGGACAAAGACGCCTGGAAGACTGTGGCCGAAGCTGCTGTGGTGCGCATAGGGAACGAAGTACTCAAGATCGGGGGCAAAGCAGCCGACGACCAAGGCAGACATGACGAGACGTGTGCGGCGGAATGGCAGAGCCGCGGCTGCATGGGAGAGGGTAAACGGCATACCACAATTATGACGGTCTTAGCGGTCGGGTGTCATAGTGTCTGAACCAATCTTCGTCTTCAGGGTGCAGTCTTTCTGCAGGGTGAGGTGGATGTTCGGTTGTTGCCCTTGCTGCGTTCGATGCAGCCGGCGGGTTGGGACAGGAAAAGCCACGTGCCCCGAGTGCGATGCACATCGCGGATGCGGAGACTCCATTTTCAAGCTATGCAAGATGGTTGGAATTTGGTGAAGTCGTGAATCATCGATCAGACTCGAGAGCGTTGCGATCGAACCATTCGAGGCGGCCGCCGGCTTGTTTGATATCGGCATCAGTTTTTGCGGTGCGCTCGAACAGTTCATTGATGGCATCAAGGAAACCCCATGGACCGAAAGGTTCAACGGGGATGTAGCGATCGAGTTTGCCGGCTGCAGCGAGGGCGACTTCCTCGCCCTTGAGGATCGGATCTTCGAGCCAATACCAATCTTCGGGCGCTTCGTGGCGGAGGACGAAGCCGGCTTTGCCGTCGGGGTGATCGCGATCCCAGTCAGCGTAGCGGAATGTCTCGTTGATGGAGGCTCCGTATAGGCTGCGAATCAAGGTTGCAACGGATACTGCTGTGCCGGGAATAATGGGGTCGATGTATGGCCAGGAGGTGAGCCAGCAGCAGTCGTACATGTGGCCGAGGACTGTCAGGTGGGTGATGACGCAGGGGCGGAGGTCAAAGCCGGAACCGGGAAGGACCTGGGCGATGATGGTGTCGTCGATATCGATGTAGAGGGTTGTCTTTCGATGCACTTGTTCGCTCTTCACGCCTTGATAACACTGTATTTCAGGGATTACTTCGAATGCACGCAGGTTGTTTCCCAGGGGACGGGGGCAGCGGGGTTACTCGTGCAAGTCATTCATGGTAATCTCTATCTAGACACTTGAGAGTGGACTGAGAACGCAAGAGGAGTAATACCGCCGTGCTGGCGACTGCTAAGAAAACTACCCTAATTGAACGCTTCCGCACCCACGAGAAGGATACGGGTTCCCCCGAGGTCCAGATCGCGATTCTGAGTGAGCGGATTGGTGAACTGACCGAGCACTTCAAAACTCACAAGAAGGATCACGCTTCGCGGCGTGGACTTTTGATGCTGGTCAGCAAGCGCCGCCGCCTGCTGGACTACCTGAAGACGCATGATTCCGATCGCTATCGCGACGTAATCGGCAAGCTCGGTATCCGCAAGTAATCAGAAAGCAAACGTTGAACCGGAAGCGCCCAGACCGGATTTTGGTCACGGCCCCGCATTATTCAGAACCTGGGGCCATGGTGTACCTGGCTAATCGCAAATGCCGCCAGGGCCTGCGCAGAGTTGTCGTCTCATTACGAGATGCCGTCACTGCGCGGTCCGCGCATTTTCTAATTGTGCAGTCACGTCCTGTGGCTCTCGCGCATTCGTACACCTTCAGCATTTCCGGCTCTTCCCACCCACAAGTTTCCCAAGCGAAAAAAATGAAACGAGGACTCTATGTCTAAACAAGAAGTGACAGTCGAGCTTGCTGGCGGCAAGCGCCTGGTCTTTGAGACCGGTCGCATGGCGAAGCAAGCCTCCGGAGCTGCACTGGTCACCACGGGCGAAACCGTGGTTCTGGCCACCGCGGTCGCGTCTCCTGACCCACGGGAAGGCATCGACTTTTTTCCCCTCACGGTCGATTACCGCGAGTACACCTATGCCGGCGGGCGCATCCCCGGTGGATTCATCAAGCGTGAAGGCCGGCCCAGCGAAAAGGAAATTCTGACCGCTCGGCAGATCGATCGCCCCATTCGTCCGTTGTTCCCCGACGGGTTCCGCAATGAGACGCAGGTCATCGCGCTGGTATTCTCTGCCGACAAGGAAAACGATCCCGATGTGGTCGGCATCAATGCAGCAGCCTGCGCATTGGCTCTCAGTGACATTCCGTTCAGCGCCACGGTTGGTGCAGTTCGCGTTGGTCGCGTTAATGGGGAATTCGTAATCAACCCCACCTATGACGAGCGCGCGGGAACGACGGTGAACATCATGGTTGTCGGTCACAAAGATGGCATTGTGATGATCGAGTCGGGTGCGAAAGAAGAGACCGAAGAAGTGATTCTCGGCGCCATCGAATTCGCTCACGCGGAGATCAAGAAGATTGTTGCTGCCATCGACGAGCTGGTTTCGAAGGCCGGCAAGCCGAAGCGCTCATTTGTTGCGCCGACCACGGACGAAGGCTACTACGATGAGCTGAAGACCAAGATCGGCGACCGCCTCAAGGATGCGCTCGACACCAAGAAGTACGCCAAAACTGACAGCTACGCGCTGGTGAAGAAGATCAAGGACGAACTGGCTGCAGAGCTTCCTGCGGACGATCCAAATGCAAAGAAGAAGCTCGCAACTTATTACGAGCTGCTCCGCGAACGAATCTTCCGCGAGCAGGTAACGAAGGATCGGATTCGTCCGGATCGCCGCGCTTTCGACGAAATCCGCGAGATCACGATCGAGACCAGCGTTCTGCCTCGCACGCATGGTTCGGCACTCTTCACACGCGGCGAAACGCAAGCCCTGGTGACCGCGACGCTGGGTACGGCCGATGATGGTCAACGCCTGGAGAGCTATGAGGGCGAGAAGAAAAAGAACTTCATGCTTCACTACAACTTCCCGCCGTTCTCTGTTGGTGAAACAGGACGTATGACGGGCACGGGTCGTCGTGAGATCGGCCACGGTGCACTGGCGGAGCGCGCTATCTCTGCGGTTCTGCCGA
>NZ_JBARMD010000197.1:0-3578 GCF_049802275.1 Occallatibacter sp.
CGGTCGCAGCCGCGTTGTGGTTCACCGCGGCGGTGCTTTCGAAGGAGACGGCCATCGCGGTTCCGATGACGCTGGCAGTGATGGCCGCAGTCGAGGGGGCTCGCGCAGCGCAGCCACTGCGGAGGCGGCGTTGGATCGATGCCGCCTGGTTCGCAAGCTGTACTCTGCCCCTGATTGCGTGGTATGGCTGGCATTTCTTCAAGACTGGGTTCGTCTTTGGAAATCCGGAGTTTCTGAAATACAACGCCCAAGCCAACTTCGAGCCAGCGCGATTCTTCGCTGCATTCGGGCATCGGCTGCTGCACCTGACGGCGCACATGAACATGTTTGTGCCGTCGCTGCTGACCATCGCCGCATTGATGCTGAATCCACGGCTTGACAGCGAGGGACACGAGCGCCCGCGCATCAGTTCCCGAACTCTCTGGCAGATATTTTTCATTCTGCTTGCGAATGCCGTGCTGTTCAGTGTGTTGGGCGGCGCACTGCTCACGCGCTATCTGCTGCCCATGTATCCACTGGTGCTGCTGGTCGCGGTGTCGACGTTCTCGCGCCGGGTACCGTATTGGCAGGCGCTTGCAGTGCTTTCGGCCGGGGCATTTGTCGCCGGGCTCTTCATTAATCCACCGTACCGTTTTGCGCCTGAGGACAACCTGGAGTACGCCCGCGTGATTCGGCTGCACATGGCGGGCATCGCGCAACTCAACAAGCGCTATCCTGGATCCACTGTGCTTTCAGCGTGGCCTGTTACGGATGAGCTGACCAAGCCGGAATTGGGCTATGTCAAGACGCCCTACCAGGTCTATCGGCTGGAAGATTTCACGTCGGGGCAGATCGATCGCGCAGCCGATGACCCGGGCGGCTACTCGACTGCCCTGGTCTTCTCAACGAAATACGATCCGCCTTCATTGCTGTTGAGTCTCGGTCCGAAGAGCGAAGCTCTTGACCAGAAGTACTTCGGGCTGCATCATGACCTACCGCCGGAGGCCATCGCGCTTCGTCTGCATGGAACATTGAACTGGCAGCGGGAAGACCACGCGCAGTGGATCGCCCTGATTCGATTTAATCGGCAATTTGAGGCCCGAACGCAGTTACCAGACGCGGTACGTTGAACTTTGGGGCACCTTCGGAACGGTGCTCCCGAAGAGCCTGAACACCTATAATCAAGCCTGTCGTGCTCTTCCTTTTTCGATTTCGCAGATGGATCCGGCCAGTGCATGTATGGGCCGGGACCGTGTTGCTGCTGATGCTGGTATCCAGCGTGGCGGCGCGCGCCCAGGCATCCGCGACAGACACTGCAGACGCGGGCAAGAACCGGATCCTGCTGGTGCTTCCTTTCGAGAACGGAACCGGTCAGCCGAGCCTAGAGTGGATTCGCGAGGCTGCGCCAGAGATTCTAGACGCGCGATTTGCTTCTGCAGGATTCGCGCCAATGAACCGCGTCGATCGCATGTACGCGCTCGATCACCTCGGCTTACCACAGCAGTTTCAGCCTTCACGGGCCAGCGCACTCAAACTGGCGCAGACTCTTGACGTCGACTCGATCATCGTGGGTAGCTATCGGATGGAGGGCACGGGTTTTGTCGCGGAGGCGCGTGTGCTCAATGTCCCGCATCTGCGGATGAGCGACCCTGTGATGGCGCGTGGCGAGACGCATGACTTGATCGCCGTTTTCGACTCACTCGCGTGGCGGCTCACGCGAATTATGGATCCCGGGTTTGGAGTGGCCCAGGACACGTTTCTCGCTGCCGGAGCAAGTCTGCGACTGGATGCCTTTGAGCAGTACATTCGCGGGATTTCAGAACCAGACCAGCAGGAGCGCCAGCGGCATTTGAAACAGGCCGTTGCTTTGAGCCCGAATTACAGTTCCGCATGGATGGCGCTTGGCCGCGAGGACTTTAACGAGCAGCAATATGAAGAAGCGGCGTCGGCATTCGCCAAGGTAAGCCCGAACGATTCGAATGCTCTGGAAGCGGGCTTTTACAGGGGGCTCTCTCTGCTGTACTCCGGTTCCTACGTACAGGCCCAGGAGTCGTTTGCCGGGGTTGCGCGTGAATTGCCACTGGCCGAAGTGCTGAATAACGAAGGCGTCGCGGTAAGCAGGCAAGGTCATGACGCCACCGGATTGTTCGTTCAGGCGGCGGCGGCTGACCCGAACGATGCGGACTACCATTTCAATCTTGCTCTCAGCGTGAAGCGCCACGGCTCGGAGGCAAATGCTGTCAACGAGCTGAATCAGTGTCTTAAACTGCGGCCAAACGACGCTGAGGCTCAGCATCTGCTTGCCGCATGGAAGGCTCCCAAATCCGCAGACGCGGGTGAGGCAGTTGAACCGCTGGAGCGTATCGTGCGCACCTTCGACGCAGGCGCATTCAAGCAGGCGGCATTGATGATGGACCAGATGCAAGCGACCCGGCTGGCAGCGCTGTCGCCTCATGACCGAGCGGTGAAACTCGCTTCGCAAGCGAAGGACTATTTCAATCGCGGCCTGCTGCTGGAGGCTGAGCGGTTGTACCAGGCGGCAGAGGCGGCCGACCCTTCTCTGGCCGAAGCGCATGCTGGACTAGCCTCTGTACGCGAGCGCACGGGAGATTTGACCGCGGCCCGGAACGAGGCCAACGCGGCACTGCGTTTGTCGCCCTCGCCGGATGCATATCTCGTTCTGGGGCGACTCGACATGGCTGCAAACCACATGGACGACGCCACCAAGGATGTTAACGAAGCGCTGAAACTCGATCCTGGCAGCGCCACAGCAAAGGCACTGGACCGAGAGATCGAGGCGAGGTCAGGGAAGAAGCAATAGCGATTGGAGTGAGCCATGCTAAAGCAAGCGCGTGGGTTCAAGTTCCGTTTAGCCTTCTGCTTGATTGCAACAATTGGGCTGGTGTGTCTCGGTGCCGGCACAATGCGCGCCCAGCGACCTGTTGTCGAAAAGCTGGTGCTCGACGAGACGATTCAACCCGTAAGCGCCGAATTGCTTGAGCGTGCTATCGCGCGGGCGAACAGCCGGGGCGCCTCCGCTCTGCTGGTTGAGATGAACACGCCGGGGGGCCTGGTCGACTCCATGCGCACGATGGCGGGTGCAATCCTGAGTTCGCGCGTGCCGGTCATCATCTATGTCAGTCCGGCTGGCGCGCGCGCGGGATCGGCGGGTTTCTTTTTGCTCGAGGCGGCAGACATCGCGGCCATGGCGCCGGGAACCAATGCGGGCGCGGCCCACGTGGTTTTCGAGGGCGGCAAACCTGACGAGACACTGAGCCAGAAAATCGAAAACGATGCCGAGGCCTTCATGCGATCGTATGTGGCCAAGCGGAATCGCAACACCGATGCAGCCATCGCGGCGGTGGCCTCGTCGCATTCTTATACAGCGGAAGAAGCGCTCAACCAGCACCTCATCGATGTGATTGCGCCGGATGAGACGCAATTGCTGGACACCATAGACGGAAGACAGATAACGCGGATGGACGGCAGCAAGCAAACTCTGCATACGAAGAACGCAACGGTTGAAGTGGTGGAGCCGACGGTGCGCGAGAATCTGCTGGGATGGCTCGTAAATCCGAACATTGCACTACTGCTGCTGG
>NZ_JBARMD010000198.1:0-12034 GCF_049802275.1 Occallatibacter sp.
CTTCAACGCGAACTTCGCATTGTCGATCTTCAGCAGGTTTATTCATTGCCGCTGGACTTCCTGCGTCTCCGCGCATCTGGCCGAAAGCACCTTCGGCTTCTGCCGCCGTACAGAGAGCACTTGTCACAATCCTTCGCACGCGTTTTTATGCGTGTGGGATTACCCATCGATATTCCCTCGTTCAAAAAAACAAAAAAGTAAGACGAGTCGGCCGTATGGCGGGTCGGCGGGTGGTCCACTTCTAAATCACCACCAACTTTGGGTGCCCCATCCTTGCGTAGCAAGGGTGGGAAGCCACCACCCCACCCCAGCCCGTGTCATCCTGAGCGGAGCAGCTTGGGGCCCTGTGAACGCATAGCGTTCATGGGGTAAGCAATGGGGTCCCCATCGATAGGTGTTCGTCGATGGGGCGGGGAGCGAAGGACCTGCTTCTCGCAGACTGCCGTGACCGCAAGCACTTCCCATCCCCCGCCGTTTCGTTACCGTTCCACCAATGGACGACCGCTTCTACTTCGCATACATCATCGCCAGCAGAAGCAGAACGCTCTATGTCGGTGTGACCGGTGACCTGCGCCGACGCGTCTTTCAGCACAAGCAGAAGACGCATCCTGGATTCACCGCGCGATACAACTGCAACCGTCTCATCTGGTTTGAAAGTTTCAGCGAAGTGAGCGCAGCGATTCAGCGCGAAAAGGAAATCAAGGGATGGACACGGGGGAGGAAGATAGGTCTCATTGAACTCGCAAATCCAACCTGGGAAGATCTGAGTGAGCCATGGTTTCCGCATGTGGCGACTTCGCGAATGGCATAAGAAGCAGATCCTTCGCTGCGCTTACCCCATGCCGCTCCGCTCAGGATGACACGTCTGCAACTGGTATGGGGCTCGCAAAGCAGAAAGAGCCGTCCTGAAAAGCCAATTACTGCACAGGTGGGCGTCCCCCAACCGCCAAAGGTCAAATTCTTCGAGATCCATAAGGATCTGCTTTTGCCTTCGTCTTTTGTTAATGCGCCAGCGACGGCCCGGGCGTGCCATCGGACCAATTCCAAACCGGGACCATCATAATTGTGACTCGCTCTTCAGGGTCATTCGCCGCGATGATCGGTGAGCCCTGCACATTGGCTCCCCAGCTTTTCTCGGCGTCGCCTGAAACGAAAAACATCAGGTGCGGATGCCAGTGCACGTCGCGGTCGTTCAGGTACTGCTGCTTCGACATCATGTAGCACATTGATCCCGGCTCCAGCGCGGGCAGTTCCTTTTTGTCCAGCGCTGCCGAGGTCTCCGCGAGGATCTGCGCCTTCGATCTTCCAGCCAGCGCCAGCTTGGTCTTCATCAGAAAGATGGGCGCAAACGTTCTCGCTGCCGCCGGATTGAAGCAGATGGGCGAGCGAATTTTCGGATTCCAGAACTCCGAAGCATCGGTGGCCGCGCCCCACGACCGTTCCACGACACAGACGAAACCATTCGTGCCTTTCACCGCAGTTGTGAATCCCTGCCGTTCCAGCACCATCACCTCGGCACCATCCGAAACAGACGCTGGCGCACCAGTGCGAGCCAGCGCAATTTCAGCTCTCTGATCTGGCATCAGATACTGATCGACGGGAGCCATGGCCGGATAAGCAGTTTTCTCCGCTTGCGTTTGTGCCCGAGATGTAGTGCCAGACACGGCGAGCGCAACCAGCGACGCAAACGCGACGATCACAACATTGTTCTTTCGCATGGGACCTCCAGCAGGCGCGATTCTGGAGCCGGGCCTGGTGACCCTGCTGCATGACCGCCTTCCAATTACTAGATCAGACGCCCCCGTTGTTCCGCATCACAGAAAAGGCCGATCGGTGCCTTAAATCAGGTGTGCCCCATCCCTGATCTTCGAGAGCGTGCTTTCAAGATGCGCCGAGAGCCCACGTCTGGCCGCGAAGCCAGCGCTCCATCACTGCGTACAGATGGTGTATATCGGTATACTTCTCCCGTTCGCTTCCGCTCGCATCAGATCCCAGCACCGGGCCAGCTTCCTTATCCCCCGTTTCCTCAGAGGAGTACCTATGCGACTCGTCCCCCGCCTGTTTCTCAATGGCTCCGTGCTGATTGCGGCGCTCTGCCTTGGCCTCAGCAGCCCTTCCTCCGCGCCGGCGTGCACCCGCGCCGTCTATCTGGGCTCCAACGGCGACGTCATCACCGTCCGCTCGATGGATTGGGCCGACGATATCCTGACCAATCTCTGGATTCTTCCGCGCGGCATGCACCGCAATGGCGAAGTCGGGCCGCACTCCGTGCAGTGGACTTCGAAGTACGGCAGCGTCATCGCCTCCGGCTACGACATCTCCACCACCGACGGAATGAATGAAAAAGGTCTGGTGGTCAATGCGCTCTGGCTTGTCGAATCAGTCTACCCGCAACACGATTCCGGCAAGGGAGGCCTCGCCATCTCCGCATGGGCGCAGTATGTGCTCGACAACTTCGCGAGCGTCGAGGAGGCTGTCAAGGCGCTCGAGCAGGAACCCTTCGTGACCGTTACCGCCAATGTGCCCGGCCAGGACCGGCTCGCCACTCTGCATTTTTCGATCTCCGATTCAACCGGCGACAGCGCCATCGTGGAATATCTCAATGGCAAACAGGTCATCCATCACGGCAAACAGTTTCAGGTAATGACCAACTCGCCCACCTACGACGAACAACTCGCCCTCAATGAATACTGGAAGCAGATTGGTGGGACGGTGATGCTGCCCGGCACCAATCGCGCTGCCGACAGGTTCGCGCGGGCTTCGTTCTATATCAACGCCATACCCAAATCCGACGACAACGCAATCGCGGTTGCCACCGCGTTCAGCGTGATACGCAATGCATCGGTTCCCTACGGCATTTCCACGCCCGATCAACCGAACATCTCCTCCACCCGCTGGCGCACTGTCAGCGACCAGAAGCGCCTTGTCTATTACTTTGAGTCCGCACTCTCGCCCAATACCTTCTGGGTCAACCTCCACGATATCGACTTTTCTGAAGCATCTGGCAAGGTGATGAAACTGGATCTGGGCAAGGGGCAGATGAATGTCTTCTCAGGAAACGCGGTGAAGGACTTCAAGCCCGCGGAGCCATTCAAGTTCCTGGGGCTTCCCACGCCTTAAGGGGCGGACGGTCTGCAGGTAAAGTAAAGCCAGTCTAAAGCGCAATTGCAAAATGCATATGCAGCCACATGGTTGCATTTACTTTCCGGGCGCACTGCTCATCGTCTGGCATGCGGTCTCGAACTCGTCGTAGCTCGCCCAGTGCAGCGTCACTGTCGCGTTGTCGATGAATGGGCCGGTATTCAGCTTGATGCCTTGCTCGTTCGGCCGGTCCATGACCAGCAGCGGCCCGTGCCAGTTCCCCGCCACATCGAAGAATCCACGATGGTGGTAGTTGATCTGAAACGGCTTTTGCCACTCCAGAAGCCGGAAGTCAAACAGGCTCTGGTCGCTGGTCAGGTAGCCGCCATACATCGTGCCGCTCACGTCCATGCGCTCCACCGAACCCGGCGCAAGACACAGCCAACCCGTACCCTTCAGGTCGGCGCTCCAGATTTTGCCCTCGCGCCGGCCGCCGCCGTTCCGCATCGGTTTTCCCGGCCAGAACGACATATACAGCGGAAAGGTCCTGCCGTCCTTTGAATGCAAAATGCCCGTTCCGTGCCAGTAGAGCAGCGGTGTCGATCGCTGGCCAATGTGCAGCGACCAGGGGTTCAACGCGACAACCACGACCCACATGAATGCAGTTGCGGCAACTAACCAAAACACCAGCTTCATGAGGCAACCGCTCAGACTTGAAAGACAGCCACGCTGACCTCGCATGCGGCGTAGTATAGCGCGGGACTTGGTTGGCAGTGAACAAGAAGTGAGCATGGTAGAGCAACGCTCCCAGGTCTCAAAAGCGAGATCCTTCGGCTTCGCTCAGGACAGGCTCTGAGGCACCCGGGATAGTCTCATTGACTACTGCAGGCCGGTCCAGACCATGCGGTGGAACATCTCGTCCATTTCTTGCGGCGATTCCTTTTCGCCGCGATCGAGCCACCAGCGAAGGAGCGAAAGCAGGCTGCCTGACAATGCCGATGCGCGTGCGGCCAGTTCACGCTGCGGAACCTTCGCGAGGCGGCCTGATTCCTTGAGCCGGCGCTCGATGCCGCGTGCGAAGTATCCCTCGGCCAGATCGAAGAAGTCCTTCAGATGCCCCGAGTCGGAGAGCACGCGGTAGAGCTTGTTCTGGTTGCCGATGTGCTCAAACATCCCCGCCACCGGGGCGACGCGATTCGACTTGTCATTGCGAACGCTGAGCGCGGTGCTCATGAATTCAAGAAACATTTCCAGTTGACTGACGAGCAGGTCGTCCTTGTCGCGATAGTGGAGATAAAACGTTGACCGGCCAACGCCGGCGCGGTCGAGCACATCCTGCACGGTGACGTCGTTGATCGGCTTCTCCACGATTAATGCGATCAGCGCCTGGCCGAGTTGGTCGCGGGTACGCTGCACGCGCGCATCGGGCTTGCGCGGCTTCTCTTTCGGTTTCACAGCTTGTTTCGGCGCTTTGCTGCGTTCGTTTTTTGACCCGTTCATGGACAATTGCCGCCTCTTTGTTCAACAACGCCGGTGCGCCCCTCGACGCGGCTGCATTTCAAAGCTACAGTGCGAATCATAGGCTGAATCGCGCGGTTGGCCGATGAAAAAGTTTGCCGTTGAAAAGAGGAGAAGTCCAATGAACCGAATTCGCTTGCTTGCAGCGGGGACTGTGCTGATGTTCGCGATAGGCGCGGTGGCACAACAAACCACAACCAGCCCGGACGTGCATGCTGCCGCCGTTGCGCCGGTTGAACAACATTTGAAGGTGCTGAGCGACAAACTCGGCCTGACTGCCGACCAGCAGGATAAGGCGCGGCCCATTCTGCAGGAGATGCATGACGGGTCGCAGAAACTTAACGAGGACCAAAGCCTTACGCCTGATCAACGGCATGAAGGGATGGTGCCCTTGTTCATGAAAGCCGACAAAGCGCTGCGTGAGATTCTGACGGACGATCAGAAAAAGCAGCTCGATGCAATGGAGGCGCAAATGCAGGGTGGATCGCACGATAATCCGCATGGAACCACGGCGCCCCCGCCGGGAGATTGAGAGATCGGGAAGATTCCAGGTTCTGAAGGGGAAACCTTGAAGCGCAGCCTGGGATTTTCCTTTCCCCGCGTCTGGCTAATTCATCGTTAGCAGCTCTTCAATCTTGTCAGCAGCCAGCCGCGCACCGCCATATGAGCGCATATTCAGGGCTACGCGGCTTGCGCTCTCGCGGTAGCTGGGTTGGTTGAGCACGCGATGAACTTTGCTGGTGAACTCAGCGATGTCGATCTGCTTTTCGCCGTCTGGCCCATCAATCGGCAGCGCGATTTCGCCGGCGCCGAGTGCGACGAGCCGGCGCGCGTTACTTTCCCGTTCCGTGATGGTGGGGATGAGGATGGCGGGCGTGCCGGCGGCCAGGGACTGCATCACGGAGCTATGTCCACCGTGATGCACCATCAATCGGCTGCGCTCTGCCATGGCGCGCCCCGGAAGATACGCGGCGTGGTGAAAGTTTGCCGGCAGCGCTCCAATCTCATTGGGAATCTCCTGATAGCCGGTAGTAAGTACGACCTCAACGGGCGCGTCGGCCAGGGCCGCTATCGCGGCGCGGATGACCACGATGGAGTCGATTGCCGTGGGCACGGGAGCGTAGCGCGGATTGCCCGAGTAGACCCAGACGATGTCCTTTTGAATCGAGGCGATCGACGGGGGCAGCTCGGCATCACCGCGTTGCCATACGATGGGACCGATATGGGTGACGCGAGCCGCGGAGGAGACGGGGTCGGTTTCCGGAGTACCGACGATAAGGGAAAGATCGCCTGCGAGCAGATCGACGCTGCGCGCGAAAGGGCCAATGCCATATTCCGCGGCGACTCTGTCGAAGTACGGCGCGGCGCTGGGCAACCCGGACGGCCGTTCGCCTTTCCAGAAGAGAAATCCGCCGCTGGCGGGATGAAAGTTTCCCTGATTCACGGTGGCCAGCGGAACACCGCAGACGCGCGCGGCCAGGCAGGCAAAGACGCCGAAGGAATCGACCACCACATCGGGTTTGAAGTCGCGGATCAAGTCGACATGCAGTGCCGTATTCGCCCGCACGAATTCCTCGTCAGAGAAAAGCGACGCGTACATTTCTTCGACGTCCCAGGCTTGGCTTGCTTTCTTGAGGTCGAATGGCGGATCGGGGATGGCACGCGGTGGCATGGGCAGATTTGCAAGGCCCGCATCGGCGATGAGTGCTGCTGGTGCGGGCGCGGGATTGAAGACGGCAACATCGTGGCCGCGGTCGGCGAGTTCGCGTGCAATGGGAACAAGGCGCGTGGGCAGACCGAGGTCGTTCGCCGGCAGCATGGTGAAAAGAAATCTGGACATTCAATCTCCGGGAGGAATTGCTTATATCTATGCCTCTGACAGGTATGAAGTCAAACCTCATTGAAATATCGGGCACCCCCTCGATGGATCGATTGAGGCCTTCTGTTTACCGGGCGCGCTTGCATTTGGCCTTTGTCTTCCTTCTGTTCTTCCTCTTCCTTTCCCTGCTCGGCTTCTTCTTCGTTTTCCGCTGTGGAACGAGGTGGCTGGAAAAACTTTTTCGGGGTCGTATTGCCGGTGCCGTTCCGCGCTGCAGGATGTGTCTATTGCAGGAGAAACTGCACGAGCGCGGTGCGGTGCTGCATCTGAGCGAAGAGATCAAGCTGAATCGATATGGGCAGGCGGCCCAGATGTATCCCGCCCACGCCCCCGATCAGTCACCCGCATCTTGTGAGGGTTGGGCGTGGTGAATATTCACAGCACTCTTACATTCGAGTAATCAAGAACGACTAGTTTCCTCGTTGGCACGGTCTCCCCCTGGGCTTTAGCGCCACGTCTTTCAATTCAATTCCGAGGTCAACATTGAAATCCTTCCAGAGCCTGCAGGGCTATCTCTCTCCCGATCGCGCGAAGCGCCGTTTGATCGCTCTCGCATGCACCACATCCTTGCTCCTGTCGAGTGCGAGCCCGAGCCGCGCTTTCGACAAAGATGACGACGACCATGCACCGCGTTTCGGCCACGTTTTTGTCATCGTGCTTGAGAACGAAGGTTACGACACAACCTTCGGGCCTAATTCCCAAGCGCCTTACCTTTCGAAAACTCTGGTTTCTAAAGGCGCGCTGCTGACCCAGTACTACGGCACAGGACATGCGAGCAATGACAACTACATTGCGATGATCAGCGGGCAGTCGGGAAATCCGCAAAACCGGAATGACTGCGTGGTGTATGGCGACTTTGTGGAGACGGGAGTGACAACGGATGGTCAGGCAATTGGCGCAGGCTGCATTTATCCAGAAAGCGTGAAGACACTGCCAGACCAGATGAGCGAGATCGGATTGACGTGGCGCGCATACATGGGCGACATGGGCAACGATCCCAGCCGCGAGTCCGCGACCTGCGGTCACCCGGCGCTGAATACGACTGACATGACGCAGAACGCTGAGGCACCCTCGGCCGCGGTACCGAACGGGGATCAGTATGTGACGCGCCACAACCCATTTGTCTATTTCCACTCCATCATCGACTCTCCCGCTTGCCAGACCGGTGTTGTGAATCTTAACAAGTTGACGACGGACCTTCAGAAAGAAGAGACAACGCCTAACTTCGCCTTCATCACGCCGAATGTTTGCGACGACGGGCATGACAGCGCCTGCGTGAACGGACAGACCGGCGGCGAGGTAGGCATCAACAACTTTTTACAGAAGATCATTCCGATGATCCAGGCGTCGCCGGCATATAAGCGCGATGGTCTGATCATCATCACCTTCGATGAGGGCGGCTATACGCTCACTCCAAATTCGGCGGGGGGCTACACCATTGCCTTCCAGGGACAAGCCTGCTGCAGCGAACAGCCCGGGCCGAATCTCGGCTCGTTCCCGCAGATCAGCACGTTTGGCCCGTACACGTTGTCGTTTGGCAGCTATGGCGGAGACCGCACCGGGGCGGTTCTGCTGTCGCCGTTTATCAAACCGGGATCGGTCTCCTACGTCCCATTCAATCATTACTCTCTGCTCAAGACCCTGGAAGACAACTTCAAGACCAAGAGCTATCTGGGTTACGCCGGTCAGCCTGGTCTGATTGGCCTTTTCGGTTCCGCACACTCGGATATTCAGGTGGACAAACACTAACCCGCTTCGAAAGAGAAACGGCGCATCACAGCGCCGAAAACGAAACAGCGCGCGGGACTCAATGTAATTCGACTCGAGTCCCGCGCGTTTTTTGCAAAGCGGAACAAAGGGGCACGATCTGATTTTGCTGGAAATTTAAATTGAAACCGGGTTATAGTCTTAAGACCCGCCGGACCTTTCCGGCTATGGAGGAAACAGTGTTTCAGCCTACCGTCGTACGAATCAGCCGCTGAACATTGCCTCGGGTTTTTCCCTTCTTCTCGACCCCGAGGTCATCTTCAGACCTGGGGTAATTCTGCAAATCACAATCTGATAGCAGCGTGGCCCCTTCGCCATTGGCGTGCTGTTTTTGCGTGCCATCGTGGAGCTATTGCTATGTCTGTTCTTGAATGGTTGACACGGCTGTCGTCTGAAGACGACCGCGGATTTTGGTCTTCGGTACGCGAGGCTTTGAAAGGCTCGCACCAGGACTTCACAACGGGGAACTTGAATCGAACCATATTGCTGCTGGCCATTCCGATGGTGTTGGAGATGGTGCTGGAGTCGCTGTTTGCCGTCACCGACGTGTTCTGGGTGGGCAGGCTGGGCGCCAATGCTGTCGCAACGGTGGGCATCACGGAGTCGCTGCTAGCGCTGGTGTTCGCCATCGGTCTGGGCGTCTCCCTCTCCACAACGGCAATGGTGGCGCGGCGGATCGGCGAAAAAGACCCCGAGGACGCGGCGATTGCCGGCGTTCAGGCGGTAGTGCTTGGCCTGCTGATTTCGCTGGGGATCGGGATTCCGGCGGGGATTTATGCGCCGGAGTTGTTGCGGGCCATGGGTGCTTCGCCGGAGATTGTGGCAAGCGGATCAGGGTATGCGCGTGTTGCGCTGGGAGGTTGCGGCGCAATCATCATGCTGTTCCTGAATAACGCGATCTTTCGCGGGGCGGGCGACGCATCGATTGCAATGAGGCTGTTGTGGGTGTCGAACATTATCAACCTCGTGCTCGATCCGTGCCTGATTTTCGGACTCGGTCCGTTTGCGAAGATGGGCGTGACGGGCGCCGCAGTGGCCACGTTCACGGGGCGTTCGATCGGCGTGCTGTACCAGTTCTATCGGCTGCTGCGAGGAACCGAGCGCATTCACATCCTGGTGCGGCAACTGCGCATCAACGTGCGGGTAATGGTTAAACTGCTGCGGGTTTCGCTGACGGGGATCCTGCAGTTTGCCATCGCGAATACGAGTTGGATTGTGCTGGTGCGGATCATCTCGATTTTCGGATCGTCGGCTGTGGCGGGATACACGATTGCCATTCGCATCGTGGTGTTCTTCATTCTGCCGGCATGGGGACTGAGCAACGCCGCTGCGACGCTGGTAGGACAGAACCTGGGGGCGAAGAGGCCGGACCGCGCGGCACAGGCGGTATGGCGCACCAGCTTGTACAACGTGATCTTCCTCGGAGTGCTGGGGATTTTCTTTGTCGTGTTTGCGACGCCGGTGGTGCGGCTGTTTGTGCAGGATGCCGCGGTGGTTCCAATCGCGGCAACAGCCTTGCGCACATTTGCTTGCGGCAACGTTGGATATGCGTACGTGATGGTGATGTTGCAGGCCTTCAATGGAGCCGGCGATACATTGACGCCGACGATTGTGAATTTCTTTGGCTTCTGGGTGTTGGAGCTGCCGCTGGCATGGTGGCTGTCGGTTGGAATGAGGCTTGGTGCAAACGGCGCGTTTCTGTCGGTGGTGATTGCCGAATGCTCGATCGCGGTGGCGAGCATCATCCTGTTTCGGCAAGGAAGGTGGGCCCGACAACGGATTTAGGGTGGAAATCGGGGACGAAAACCACTGATTCGCCGCGATTTTGCCGGAATTTTAGGTGTGATGGGGAATCCTTGAGGACTCTGCGACATCTGAGAGAATGATGGATGTGAAAGAAGCAGGACAGTTTGCCCGTCTTTGGGCGATTGGGTTGGTGTGCGCCTCGGCCGCAGGACTGGCTGGGAAGGCGTCCGCCCAGGCTCAGAATCCGAGTTCGACGACGAATCCCTTTTATGGCAGCGTGACGGTGCGCACGATAAGCGACGAGCCGCTGAAGCTGTCGTTGGACGATTCGATCCGACGCGGTCTTGAAACTAATCTTGGACTGAGAGAAGCCGAGAGCGGCGAGAAGCAGTTGCAGGGGGAAAAGAACGAGGCGCTGCAGGAGTTTTTGCCCACGATCAACCTCAGCGGGGGTACCGGCTTTTTCCAGCACAACCTGGCTGCATTGGGTTTCGGGCCTAATACATTAAAGCAATTTGAAGGATTATTTCCGGGCGGACCACCTGCGGGGTTTTCGCTGATTACGAAAGATACCCTGACCCAAGGGCAGCTGTCGTTGAATCAGACGCTGTTTTCGGGCGTGGTTATCGCTGGCTGGAAGGCCGCGGGAGCGGCGGCAAGGTCAGCGTATTTCCAGAAGATGTCGGCGAGGGGCGAGGTTGTTCAGCAGGTGGCAACGGCCTACCTGGCCGCGCTTGCGGATGCGAGCGAGGTGGATAACGCAACTGCGCTGATGAAGGCTGACGAAATGGCGTGGCAGCAGGCGCGCGATGCACATGCGGCTGGGACGTTGGCGAACTTGGATGAATTGCGAGCGCGCGTGCAGTTGCAGTCGCAGCAACAGAACCTGATCACCGCGCAAAACGCCGAGGAGAAGGATTTGATTCTGCTGAAGCGGGAGATCGGAATCGATCCGGGGCAGAAGATCGCGCTGACCGATCCTGCTCCATATAGCGACCTGGCGGAGCAGACGCCTGCGGAAGTGCGCGCGACTGCGTACAAGAATCGGCAGGATTACCAGAACCTTCAGAACCAGGTAATTGAACTGCGCGCTGTGCACAATGCGTACAGGGCGCAACGGCTGCCAAGCTTAAGTTTCAGCGGATACTACGGCGTGGATAAAGTGAATGGGAGTCCGAGCCACGGTGTTTTTAACGCGATGGGAACGCTGAATATTCCGATTTTTCGCGAGGCGAGCATTCGGGGAGAGGTCGATGCATCGGGGGCGCAATTGGCAGCAGTCAATGCGCAGCTCGACAATCTGCGAAGCCAAATTGACCAACAGGTGCGGTCGGCGCTGCTGGATGTAGCCGCGGCGATGAAACTGGTGGAAGTATCGAAGTCGAATGTCGAGCTGGCCACCCAGACCGTGAGCGATGAGACAGACCGCGTAAATGCGGGAGTGGATGACAATCTTGCGTTGGTGACGGCGCAGTCTTCGCTGGCAACGGCGCAGACAAATTCTGTGCGGAGCTTATACCGGTACAACTTATCGAAGTTGGCCCTTGCGCGAGCGGCAGGCGTGATTGAGCAGCAGTACCGCGCGTATCTGGGCAGGTGAGCGCAGCAGCTGGTAGCTGGTAGCTGGTAGCTGGTAGCTGGTAGCTGGTAGCTGCTGAATTGTCGACTTATCTTCTTGCTTTGAATTCAATTCAAATTTCCGCACATCCGAACTGAACCCACGGCAATAGCCGTCGGAAGGTGCAGTTCGGTTGTGTGGTTGATGGATGTACCTGCCCGTTAGCTGGTGGGGGTTACTTTTCCTGTCAGGGTGAGGTCGATGTCGACTTCCTTGGATACTTTGAGAAAACCCCAGCTCGGATCCTTGAGTCCCCATTGCACATAAGGGACGATGAAGTGCGTCTTGGCGTTGAGAGCCCCGCCGTCGATGTGGATCTGCATGGGCACGGTAAGGTCATGGGGCGTGCCGTGCAGCGTGAATGTACCGTAGACCTGGATGGTGGAGTCGCCGGTGGGCGCGATGGTGCCGTCGTATTTCTGCGG